>JBALVP010000019.1:0-16300 GCA_036961395.1 Porticoccus sp. | reverse complement strand
CAGGATAAATGCAGCCATCCCCACTTTTGGCATCGCTATTCGGCAACCCAGTAGGGTAGATGAGGCAAAGTGCAGTACTGCCATTTCAAAGAAAATAATCCAGAAAATAAGTACATTAATACCGTGACCGGTAAGTACTTGGTAGAAGGTGTCAGGACCGAGCAGATGAACCTCTGGCCAACGAGTTAAACCAACACCCAAACCGAGTATACCGCCAACCAGTAGAAATACGACGGCTGCAACAGCATTAAGTTTTATTAGGGTTTCTGCAGGACGGTGCCATTTGAGCCCGGTATCGGGACAAATTCTAAAATCATTATTAGTATTCATGTCAGCCCCTTATTCAACAACGTAAATCGTGCCCAGCATATTGTGATGCCCGATTCCGCAGTATTCGTTACAAACAATAGTGTGCTTACCAGTTTTATTTGGGGTGACGGTTAATACCATGTCATAACCCGGTAGGACTTGCACGTTGAGGTTGGTTGGTTGCAGGGAGAAGCCATGCTGCCAATCAACGGAGGCGATATGAAGACGGTAGGTTTCGTCTTTCTTAAGCTCAAAATAGGGCCACCATTGCCAGAGACGACCTACCAAATATATATCTTCGCCTGCGGGAGGTTTGACCACTGGAATCTGCATATCACCTTCAGTTCGAACGGTGTATTTATCAACTACCGCTTGAGCTTTGGCCATGTAGATTTCAGGGGTGGTTCTATAAGCTTCATCAGATAGGTTTTGATCGCCATAAATATGCCAGAAGGGCATCATCAGGGTTAGAATAATACCCCAAACAACCACGACACCTATCCAGATTAGCTCACCCTTTTCTATACGTTCGTTCCACCAGATTTTCCTGGCTGGAGGTGAAATGCCTGTCATTTTTTATTCTCCGTAAAGCCAAAAGTTTGATTAGTGGGAAATGGGGAGAGATATCAGTTCCATCACACCCCATACGATGTAGATCAGCGTAGGTACGGAGATCCCGATAAATAACAGAAGAAACGGGTTATCCAGCAATCTCTGCATTACTGGAATGTCCCTGTCCTCAATATGGTTGTCATCACTCATGGCGGCTCGTTCCTATTTTTTTGATTATAAATATCCGAGTATTTTAGTAAGTTACCTATAGAACTTTAACGCCGTAAGCCTGTCTTTGCACTTGACCTAAGTCAATGGTTGAAAAGTGTCTGTTTGGCACAACGGCTAGCTTGAAGGATAGTTCAAAAAAAGTAGTTTGGAAAAGTGGTGTGAAAAAAAAAGGGGGGGGGATCAAGGAAGGTGTAAAAAAGCTGAGATAAATATTTAGTCGAATTTATTTACTCAGCTTTGGCATAAGTTGTTGTCAACCGGGGCGACCATCAACACGTGGCTGGGTCAATACAGGCCAGTAAATTACCAAAAAGGCCAAGTAGGCAAATACCCAGCAGGCTATGCTGACCATATACAGCGGAGAGGGGTGATTTGTTATAAGTGGTGCAATGACTCTGACAATAGTTGATACGGCCATAGTCCCATAACCCAGTGTAATCCAAATACCCACGTGCAACATTCGGCCCGTGTGACCTAGGGAGACACGACTAATCATGGAAAGAATCATTAGCCCGATACCACCGATGGTCAGTCCATGAAGAGCCGTGCTCAGTGGTATTGCCAGACCAAAATGATAGGCTCCCAGTAACCCTAAACTAATAATAATAAGTAAATAGGCCAGGTGTAATGACCAAAGGAGAGGATTGCCAAATGTAATTGTTCCTTGCCAGCGACCCATCCGAATGGCATTAGTAAATGCGGAGAGTAAAAAGAGAATGCCGAGAATAGGCTCTGGGGTAAGGCTTCCAGTGATTAAGGTGAAAAGTGCCGCCAATCCCAGTGAGGAAATTGACAATAATTCCAGTATTAAAACAGGTTGTGGTTTTGGCGTCTGAGTCGCATTTGCCGTAAAAAATGGAATGACCCTCCCACCCATAATAACAATGATGAGCGTGATAATGAGAATGGTGGTTTGGGTATCTGGTAACGACAGAATATCACCGCCAATCAAACGGTAGTGGCTGTGGCCGTTAGTCCAGGCAAGAAGTAGGAATAGCGGGATAAACATCAGGTTCCGCCATAGTTTGGCCGCCACGATTGGGCGAGCAAGCACTGCAGCAGACAATGGAAGAAACAGGGTGTCGATAATGGCGATTATTTCTCTTGGTATGATAGGAAACAACATCAACAGCCGCCCTGCAAGCCAGAAACTAAATAGGCCTGCTAGCGGCCACCCAGATAAGCCGGGAAGCCCACTCCAATTTTGAATCGCTGTCAGTAGAAAGCCGACGATAATAGCTATACTAAAACCAAATAACATTTCATGACCATGCCACCACATCCACCCACCATAGGGTTGCCACGTCAGGGTTGGGTCGTTTAGAAATACTGCCCATAGCAGCAAGGCGAGAACGGAAAAAAGGCTGCCAAACAGAAAGAACGGACGGAAAGCCAATCTGAAAATGGGAGGTTTTTTCTGTTCCTGTTTCATGTCGGTGATATTTAGCATTATGGGTTTCCAATGTGCTTAGGGATGCACCCTAATGTATCAATCAGCAGATCACAACCGTTACTCCAGTGTTGTGGAATAGGGTAGGTACTCATTGTCTGTGATCCAGCTAAAAACAGAATTGACGATTCTCAAAGACCGCTAAGATAAGCAGTATTTTCGCGTTATTTATAACCAAAAAAAACCCTCGTTTCCGAGGGCTTTGGTTTTTTCAGGAAGAATGATTAGTAAATGTCATCCTTAGTATTGGTGGCGTTGAACTTGCCAGTTGGTGTGATCAAGCGTTTGTCTTTGATGACTGTTTTCAACTTACGTGTTTTGTCATCGACGACCACGATAGCTGATTCAGCATCTGCGCCATTCCATACCGAGAACCAAACTTCATCACCGGCTTTGTTGTACTCTGGTTGCACAACTCGGGCTGGACCCTGATCGGCAACACCGGCCCATTCTGCAATGGGGAGTACTTCATAACCTGCATCCAGATCATCAACGTTAAATACTGCAATAGACTGGCTGATCTTAGTGTCTGGGTTGAGTGGTGCATCTACCCAGAGGTTTTTCGATTTGGGGTGAGTCTTAACAAATAATGAGCCACCACCTTGACCTTTGAGTACCTTGGGTACTTTCCATGCGTATTGCTTGTGGTTTTCGGGGTCAGTACCAATCAAAGTAATTTCATCACTACCCAATGCACTGGTGACCCAAACAGGACCGTAAGCTTTGGTGTTGAGGTTAGCACCGCGACCAGGGTGGGGGATTTCCGTCACATCAACTAACGCTACCATCTCACGATCTTTAGAGTCCACAACGGCTACTTTGTTGGACTTGTTCGCCGCTGTCATAAAGTAGCGTTTACTGGCATCCCAGCCGCCATCATGTAGGAATCGGGCTGCTTCTAACTCAGTGATCTGTAATGCATTAATATTTTCATAGTTCACCAGAAGAATTTTACCCGTCTCTTTAACATTGACGATAAATTCAGGGTGCTCATGGGATGCAACAATCGCAGCTACCCGTGGTTCAGGATGATATTCCTGAGTGTCTACGGTGTATCCACGTGTTGAGACGATCTTGAGTGGCTCCAGTGTTTCACCGTCCATAATCGTGAATTGTGGTGGCCAGTAAGACCCTGCAATAGCGTATTTATCTTCAAACCCTTTGTACTTTGATGTCTCAACAGAGCGGGCTTCGGAGCCAATTTTAATTTCTGCTACTGTTTTAGGCACTTTCATATACATGTCGATCATATTGATCTTGGCATCACGACCAATCACGAACATGTAGCGACCAGAACTGGATGGGCGTGAAATATGTACCGCATAACCAGTATCGACGACGGAAACAATCTTTTTAGTATCACCATCAATCAGCGCAACTTGACCACTATCACGCAGGGTAACAGAGAAAATGTTTTCAATATCAAAAGTGCCTTGAGGTTTTTTCGGGCGATCTTTTGGTGCCACTATAACCTTCCAGGTTTCCTTCATTTCTTTCATGCCAAATTCAGGCGGTTGAGAAGGGTTGTGTTGTAGGTAGCGAGCCATGGCATCAATCTGTGCATCGGTCATATCGCCAGAGCTACCCCAGTTAGGCATGCCACCAGGGGTACCAAAGGCAATCATTGCCTTCAGATAATCAGTACCTTTGGGTTGAGTCACATCTGGGGTTAAGGGCTTGCCCGTCGCACCTTTACGGAGTACACCGTGGCAGCCAGCACAACGCTCAAAATAGGTTTTGGTTGAACTTGCCCATTCGTCAGGTGTGATTTTCGGCCCATTGGGGTGGAGGGTCATTTCCACATCTGAGGCCATTGTCGGTGCGCCCATATAGCGAACCTCAGCTCCAGCAGTTCCCGGGTGATCAGATTTTTCTTCTGCCATACTGTAACCACTAGCAAACGTTGCCGTTAATGCCAGAATGGATGCGGTCAGCTTTTGTTGATGTTTCACAGTGTGCTCCTTTGAAAGGCTATTTTTCTATAGTCAGTTTCATACTAAGTGGCTTAAAAACCTTTGATGCTTGTCAAGAATCTGGTGAGCTTTCAATTATTTTTACTGGAACAGTTCGATTGCGCGCTTGCTCCCTTTTTTCCCGACGTTTTCGTTTTTCAACCAGTGGTGGGCATACGTGCTCATTCCAGTAGAGCACCTGGCACTCCAGGCAGAAATGACATTCGCTCTCAATTATTTCCCCTGTGGGTTTAATGGCACCATTTTGGCAAAGGGTGGCGCAGGCTTGACAGGGTTTACCGCAGTCATTGCGTCGTCGCATCCAATCAAAGACGCGGAATCGTCCGAGGATACTGAGCCCGGCGCCCAGGGCACATAGATATTTACAGAAAAATTTACTGTTGAAAATGGAGATAAACAATAGGGTGCCGGCATAGGTAACATAGCCCCACTCACGCGCAAAGCCCATGGTGACGACTGTCTTGAATGGCTCTACTTCTGCCATTGTTGCAGCAGTGGAAAAGGAGTCCAGCGAAATGCCCACCAAGGCAATAAGAATAAAGTACTTAATTGCCCATAAACGTTGATGAACAGTGTCGGGAAATTCAAAGGTGGGGACCTTCAGCTTGAGAGATACTTCATAGATAAGATCTTGTATCGCGCCAAACGGGCATAGCCAACCACAAAATACACCTCTACCCCAGAGTAAAATTGAGACAGCGATAAAGCTCCAAATCAGGAAAATCGCTGGGTCCAACATCAGTGTATCCCAGGTAAATCCGTAGCGGAGTGTTTGTATAAACGCCAGGACGTTGACGATAGACAGTTGGGCTGAAAAGACATAGCCAATAAAAATCACAGTAAATATCATATAGCCGACGCGAACGATGCCGTACAACTTGGGTCTTCGGACCAGCCAGTCTTGAAAAAATAGGATAAATAGCAATAACCCTAGTGCCAAGGTCACGGTAATAACAGTAGGAAGCCGGTCTAACCAGGGCGTCAGCCGCTCTTTCCAACGATCGGCCTCGGTAAGAGCCTCCTGTGATGTCGCAGCGAGGGCTTCAACATGGGATGGCCAGCTTAGTGCTTGGGACACCTTCTTCGCTGATACCATAATTGATCGGTTCAGCACCATGGCTGTAATGGTGGCACTGCTAATCCCATCAATACCCACATAGCCGGGTCTGCTTGAGGCATCAACTCGTACCTTGTCCAGTGCAAACAGGTTAATGTATTGATCGGTAAATCGTTTGAGGTCTGCTTCTTTTACCCCTACGACGAGAATAGGCTCTTCATGTTGAGCAATTTTCAACCCGATAATTGCTGCTCTGGTATCTATAGCAATTAGGGTGGCAATGGGTGTGCCAGAGTAGGCCGGTATAGGTGTTATTTGGTGGCTATAAAATACTGCACCTTGAACTTCGCCATTACGATAGACTAAGCGATAGCCTGGTGAGCTTATTTGAGAATCAAGAGTGAATCCCCCAGCAAACCATGGTTTGATTTGGTCGGGCTGAAGATCTTCAATATCTGGTAGCACCAAGGCTGCAGCTGAATTAACAGCTAGTATCAATAGACAGCTTGCTAGCCACCTGAACACGCCCATAACTCTCTCATTTCTTTGATTTAAAGTAATAACCCTAAGAATGCTGGGATTATGTATAAATGGGGTTGATGAACATCAAGAAAATTAACAGATAGTGCCCTTAGACTCTGGTTAATGACTAAATATAGCCTGATTTCCATATTATTGGTGTTGTTCTGGTCCAGTTGTGCCCAGACGGATAGTAATAATGTAGTCGAGAATGATGCCATTGCCAATGAGCGTCCACCGCTGACCGGGGATGAGCTGGCAAAATATTGGGGCCTCAATTGCCAACAGATAGCAACTGCAACACAAGGCTGGGCAGAGAAAGAGTTGTTGCTGCAGAGGCCAGATATGGATGTAGTTAATTGGCGAGGGCTAGAACTCTGTGGAATGATCTACAACGTGAGAGATACTGGTCGGTATCAACCCTGTCCAAACTACGGTCGAGCATTGCTTGAGCTCAAGTCTATACGTTCAGGAAAAACAGAGGCTGATCCTCTGACTATTGCCGGCTATTTAACGAGCTGCGATAAACCTAAATATTAGTGGCTAGTCCCTTCCTCATAATGGGTTTTATTGTAGACATTGTATTTTCCTGAAGGCTTATTCATTGGTAGCCGTTTTATTTCCTCAAGTGTTTGCGCGTCATACACCACCAGTGCGCCATCTACATCCCAGATGCTCACTAATGCATAGCGGCCATCCTTGGTGAACTCTACATGCCCTGATGTTTTACCGGGTTCTGGCTGTAGGGTTTTGACAATTTCCAAGGTCTTTTTGTCGATAACATGCATCTTGTCTTTATTGGGTCCAAAGAACACATCACCCCAGGCGTAGGCGCTGTTGGCATGACTGCGCATAAAGAATCCGGGGCCTTCGGTTTTGATGGTTTTAATGGTTTCCCAGCTCTCCATGTCGATGACGCTGACTTCACCGGCACTGAAGTTAGGTGAGGCTAATACGGTTCTATCTTGGTAGCGCCAGGTAATACCAGACCCCAGGTGCGGCATACCGGGTAGATCCAGAGTGGCAATTTTTTCTCCGCTATCGAGGTCGATAACCAATCCACCTTTGATTTTGGATTTTTTACCACCACTGTCTGTGGGCCTCGCAGCCCCTATGACCTGTGAGTAGGATTGATTAAAGAAAAAGTCATCGAGGTAATCATCCAATTTAATTCGGCGCGGTTTGAAATCAGGAGTAGCTGTCGTTTTATTTATGTCTCCGTAGGGGATTTCCCAGACTTCTGGAATGTCTTTTAATGCCGCTATAAAACTGTTGCGTGTTGGGGCGGTATAAACGGCACTGACTCGTGAAGTGGCACCGTTGTCTCCCTGAGTGGAGATGATCTTCACAGGAGACAGGTCCTTGGCATCGAGTATCACAAGGTTATGTGGTAGGTAATTACCCACAGCCACATAGCGACCATCATATGAAACGGCCAAGTTCCGGGTATTAATACCAGCACGAATTTCAGCGACTGTTTTCAAATTGTAGATATCAAATTTTGAGATCCAACCATCCCGTGAGGCAAAGTAAACATAGCGTCCATCGCGGGTATACTTTGGCCCGCCGTGTACGGCATAGCGGGTCTTAAAGCGATGAATCGGTTCGAATTTATCACCATCGAGTAGAGTGGCATGGTGGTCGCCCAGCTCAACAACAATAAATAGATTTTGAAGGTCTGCTTCAAATACTGGCTTATCAGAGAGTTGTTCAGGTTTGTAATGAATAATATGGGAGTCTTTAATTGCTGGCACATCCCAGTTGGGGCTAACACCAGGTGCTGAATAGATATATTGCACCAGTTGCTCTATAGATTCTGGAGAGAGCTGGTCAGCAAAGCCAGGCATTTGGGTGGCGACACGGCCATTGGCAATAACGTCGATAGCGGCGGGCTTTTTTAATCGACTTAAGTTTTGTGGCAGTAGCGCCGGCCCCATAGCGCCTAAGCGCTGAGAGCCATGACATTGAGCACAGTGTTGTTGATAACTATTTCGAGTGCTGTTTTCTGTGCTTTGTTGAGAGCCCGTTGCCATTTCGGCACTTGCTGTAAAAGTGGCTATAGCAATAATTATTGCAAAAAATATAGGTATAAAGTTCATAAATATCAATCTACTATGATGTAAATGTAATGTTTTTTGTAGGTACAGTATCTTTGCTATAGGGAGTTACTTGTAACCGGGAACCTCCTGAAGTTACACCTATTTCTTCATCGGTGAGATAGCAGGCGGGGTCTTCTTGCCAGGGGTCTCCGGTGACTTGGTATGCTCTGACTCGGGTGTTACCACCACAGATTCGACTGTATTGACAGGCTCCACAGCGACCCTTTAATTGTCTTGGTTGTTGTTTTAGTCCGGCCATTAATGGATCAGAGCAGTCTTCCCAAATTTCTGAGAAAGGGCGTTCTTTCACATTGCCCAAGTTATAGTCCCACCAAAAAGTATCAGGATGCACATTGCCAAGATTATCGATATTGGCCACATAAAGCCCAGAGGCATTGCCTCCCCAGCTTTCCAGGCGAGAGCGAACAAAGTCTTCCAGTTCTGGATGGTATTTGCGCACCCAATACAATAGATAAACACCATCTGCATCGTTGTTGCCGGTGACATATTCCACAGCATCACCATGCTGAACTTCATTCCAGCAGCGTTCGAACAGTAAATCCATGGCTGATCGAGTCATTTGGTGAACAACATCATCCTTGCGATTACGATTGCCGCGACCGGCGTAATTAAGGTGGGACAAGTAAAACTTGTCGATACCTTCGTCATCTACAATTTTGAGTAAATCTGGCAACTCGTGGGCATTATCTTGGGTTAGGGTGAAGCGTAGCCCCACTTTAATGCCACTATCCTGACACAGGCGTACCGCACGCATAGAGGCATCGAATGCACCGTCTAATTGCCTAAATTTATCGTGAGTTTTGCCGATGCCATCAATGCTAATACCCACATAATCGAAGCCTGTTTCTAATAAAGGTTCAATGTGGCTTTCGTCGATAAGTGTTCCGTTGGTTGATAGGCCAGTGTAGAAGCCCTGGTCCTTTGCATAGCGGCCAATGCGGTAAATGTCTGGGCGCAATAGTGGTTCGCCGCCAGAGAGAATAAGGGCGGGCACATGAAAAGCTTTTAAATCATCCATCACGGTTTGTACTTGTTCCGTGGATAGCTCGCCAGGGAAGTCGGTATCTGCACTGATGGAGTAACAGTGTTTACAACAGAGATTACAGCGTCGAATTAGGTTCCAGATAACCACCGGACCACGAGGTTTTCGTAATGGTGGAGCTTGCTCTGGGTTTGCCAGGGCCTGCATGAACTGTGTTATACGAAACATGTCTCTGTCCTTTCTATGAAAAGGGTTTTGTCCTTTACAGACGGTTACTTTTAGTTAATTTCTTTTAGCTAATTAGTTACTTTTAGCGAATTCTTAAACCCGTTTTCTTTAATATTTTTAGGCTGTTGAGTTGTGCTTTTTCACTACAGGCTGAGCCCAACAGTTGTTTTATGGTCTCTACCTGCTGGGCAACTTCATCTTCACTACGACCATGCACCATGGCAAACAGATTGTAATTCCAGTCAGGTGCTTTGCGTGGCCGCTGGTAGCAATGACTGACAAAGTTAAGTTGTCCGACTTGTGCGCCTAAATATTGAATATCGTTGTCGTTCACATTCCAAACAGTCATCAGGTTAAAGCAATATCCAAGCGCATAGTGATTGGGTACCAGGCCAATTCGACGAATCAGTCCTTGGGATATCATCTCTTCCATGGTGTTTAGCAGCTTACTTTCCGTAATTCCAATCTGATCGGCAATAACCTGATATGGATGATCACAAACAGGCAATCCTTTTTGGGTTGCCGTAATGATTTTTTTCTTCAAGTCCACATTTTTCATAAGTGAGTTGTCATAAGAAAGTTTTCATAAGTGAGTTGTCATAAAATAAGTCGTCATCAGTGAGCTAGATCTCAAATTTTAGCCCAACAAAAAACTCTGTTTGTTTGGGCAGGTTTAAACTGGGACATCCGCTGGCTTTACTTATCTGGTCGAAAATCTTGATCAGAGCCTGTTCACTCTCAGCCGCTAATACAAACCACATGTTCCACTCGTGATCGCGTTGGTAGTTGTGCGCCACTTCGGTATAGCTGTTGACCAGTTCTGCGACTTCATCAAAACGCTGGCCGGGTACTTTGAGGGCACAAAGCGAAAAGGCCCCGTCTACTTTTTCAATATTGTAAAGCGGCCCAAAACGAGTCAGCACACCTCGGTCCAATAATTGTTTTATCGTTTTCTGTACTTGTTTGCTGGTTGAATTCAGCAGCTCAGCAATCACGTGGAAAGGCTCGGACGTTAGGGGGAAGTCACCCTGATAGCAATTGATGAGCTGCTTTTCAAAATCCGTTAGTTCAGCTTGTTGTTGCGTAATTGCTTGTTGGCTACACATAGCGAGCACCACGCTGTTTAAATTGACGGGTACTAAATAATAGTTGGTGTGGGTAATTCAGCTGATGTTTTTTAGTAATAGATTCAATTTGCTGTTGTACTTGGGCGCGCTCTTTTCCATGAATCATACAAAACAAATTAAATGGCCAATTGTCACGTCGCGGTCTTTGGTAGCAAAGTGTGACAGCAGGCTCTGCTGATAGTAATTGAGCTATGTGATCAATATCTTGATCTGGGATATCCCATACCATCATGCAATTTGCGGTATAGCCCAGTTCGTGATGTCGCAATATCATGCCAAACCGTTTGATCAGGCCTCGTTGTTTTAATTCAGCAATTTTTTCTATAACAGCTTGTTCATTAGTGCCTAATTGTTGGGCGATATGTTGGTACGGTCGAGCGACCAGAGGCAGGCCTTTCTGCAATACTTTTCTGAGCGCGAGTTCGCTTAGCGCCTGTTCGTTTTTACATTCGAGGGAACGATCTACCATAATGGAAACCCAAGATCGATGTGGTAACCCTTTATCATAGGCAGGTCGAGCAGAGGGTAGTCAAACTCTGTAGTAATATGAGTTATGGTCTTATCCACTGCCGATTGATCACATCCGTTAACCACAAACCAGAGATTAAACGCATGTTCCCTTTGGTAGTTGTGATTCACTTCCTCAAGGAGGTTGATCCTTTCAGCAACAGGTTCAAGCTCATGCTCCGGGACGGCAAGTGCTACCAACGTGCTGGCCCCTGCGCGCTGGTGATCAAATACAGCACCAAATCTTGAAATGACATTATTCTGTTGAAAGGCATTAAGGCGAGCAATGATTTCCTGCTCAGGGATACCCAATTGATCTGACAATATTTTGAATGGTTCAGGATGAAGCGGAAAATCTTTCTGCACAGCGTTCAACAGGTCTCGATCTTGGTTAGATAATTCCATTATAAAGCTCTCCCCATCACAATGCCCTCTGATCACAAACCAATTTTTCCAGCACGATTACTGAAGAAGATTCCACTGGGTTTGTCAGCATTTAACGTTGTAACCATTTCTAGAGTTTGGGTATCAAATACTTTGATTAGGTCTTCATCGCGAACGGAAATCCAGACTTTTTCACCACGTGGGGTGAATTCCATATGTAGTGCGCCTTTGCCCACATCAAGGGTTTTAACAATTTTAAGGGAGGGTACATCAATCACTTGTATCCAGTTATTATCAGGGTAGGCAAAGTTGACCCAGACCTGGCGGCCATCGGGGCGAGCCATGGCAAACACGGGCTGTCCCTTGATCTCAATGCGAGCTGATTCTTCCCATGTGTTTTTGTCGACAACCAGCACCTGATGTAACCCCATCGCTGGCAGAAAGATACTGTTACCAGCAACAGCCCAGCCTTCCAAATGAGGCATTTTGTAAACCGGCAATTTTTTCTGGCCGCGGCCATAATTAGGCAAGATACGTTTGACGCCGTTGTCTGGTTGCCAGAGGTCTAACATTGCCAGACCATCTTCACCAAACAGTCCGGCGATGTAATAGCGGCCATCCCCTGAAATCAGAGCGTCATAGGGTTGTTTGCCAATATTCTCAAACTTGGTGATTTTTGGTTTTTGTGGATTTGATAAATCGGCTATCCAGGTTGCAGCGCCTTCGAATAAAGAGAAGACAAACTGTTGCCCTGGTGCGTCCACCAGTCCAACAGTTTTTGACTGCTCAGCTTTAGTTTTATTGGTGTTGTTTGACATCACCGCAGGGATATCGGCTACCAGAGACAGGTCATCACTACTGAAGACTTTCACTCCACCAGGCTCGTAATTCGAGACCGCTATGAGTGATCCATCTTGAGAAATAGCGCCACCGATAGAATTGCCGCCCTGAATCACTCGTTTAACAATTATTCCTGTGAGGATGTCTACTTTGGTTAAGCCTCCATCCCGCCCAAAGATATAAGCGTAACGGGCATCTCTTGAATATACCGTCGAGGCATGGGATAGATCACCAAGCCCCTCTATACGGCACAAAACCCGATCACCACTATGCTCAACAATTAATAGGTTGCCTTGTTCACGCTCCACCACAACACCAAGATCACCAGTGCCTCGTAATTCTTGGCCACATGTTTGGCCCCACACTGACGACACACCAAAAGTTAGCCATAACAGAAATAACCATTTTGCCTTCACATCACTCATATTATTGGGTGCCCGATGATGGTTGTGTGCTCAAAAGCTGAACTAGATAGTCTATATCACTATCGGACAACAGGTTTTCCCAGGGAGGCATGGCGGATCCGGGAACTCCTTTACTAATGATCTGTTTTAAGTAGAGGTTAGATTTACCTTTGAGGGCTTCCGGAAGAAGGGATGGGCCAAGCCCCCCCTTAAGACGCAAGCCGTGACAAGAACCACAATCCTGCTTAAGCAGGTACTGTAATTCCTGTTGACGATGCGCATCAAGTTCACTGGCAACCCCCCAGAGAGAGAGGGTAGCGCTGATAGATAAGCATAAAAACCCCGCCAAAAGAGAGGGTGGCGTTGTAGTTGTCATCTTCATATTCTATATCATTCATCATTAGAGCATGAACCGACTATGACATGAGTCAGGTAAGAGATAGATGATGTCTTCACAGTAACTTGAATTCAGCCATATCTAAGGTCACTTTCTTTTGTTCATTTTTAGAACGTTGCGATAAATCAACTATTTGGGCTGATTAGAAGTTAGAATTTACCAAACTGATATTAGAGACCCCGATCCATGGACTACTTGCCCATATTTACAAAACTATTGAACAAACACTGCTTGGTAGTTGGCGGGGGGAATGTTGCAGAGCGAAAGTTATCACTTTTGATCGAGGCTGGCGCACAGGTCACGTTGGTGGCACCATCAATTAATGGGCCGATTCATGAGCTAATTAAAAACGATAGCCAGGTATCACTTAACTTAGTCGAGGGGAATTATTGCAGTAGCCTGATGGATGGTATGGACTTGGTTATCGCTGCTACGGATGATCAGGCGCTGAATGAAGCTGTTTCCCGCGATGCTGATGAGCGACATATTTTTGTTAACGTGGTTGATAATCCCAGCCTTTGCACATTTATCATGCCAGCGATTATTGATCGCTCCCCAGTGACCATCGCAATAGGTACAGGTGGAACCGCACCAGTACTTGCTCGTTTATTGCGTGGAAAAATTGAAGCACTTATCCCTCACCGTTTTGGTGCGCTGGCTGGATTGGCTGCCAAATACAGAGAACGGGTGAAGGCGGCTTTACCAAAGAGTCCCGCTAGAAAGGTTTTTTGGGAAGAAATTTTTGAAGGTAAGGTTGCAGAGGAGGTTTTTAGCGGCAATCAAGCCGAAGCAGAGAGCCAGCTTGAAGCACGTCTAGATAACGGGTGTTCACCGCAACAGGGTGAGGTTTATTTAGTTGGGGCGGGTCCAGGTGATCCTGACTTACTTAGTTTTCGCGCCCTCCGGCTTATGCAAAAAGCTGACATTGTTATTTATGATCGGCTTGTCTCAAAAGAGATTTTGAATCTGGTTCGGCGTGATGCAGACCGGCTTTACGTTGGTAAAGAAGCAAGCAATCATTGTGTACCCCAGAGTCAAATTAATGAAATGCTCTATAAACTAGCAAAAGAGGGTAAACGAGTATTGCGCCTGAAAGGCGGAGACCCTTTTATTTTTGGCCGCGGTGGGGAGGAGGCAGAAGAGCTCTTTGCCGAAGGTGTTCCATTTCAAGTGGTCCCAGGTATTACGGCTGCCTCTGGCGCTTCTACTTACTGTGGTATTCCCTTAACCCATCGTGACTATGCTCAGTCAGTGACATTCGCCACTGGGCATCTTAAGAATGATGCTGTCGATCTGGATTGGCCATCATTGGCACGGGAAAATCAAACCTTGGTGATTTATATGGGGCTGGGCGGCTTAAAAGTGATCTCTCGGGAGCTCATCGCCCACGGCTTACCTACGGATACTCCTGTTGCAGTGATTCATAAAGCCACACAAGCTGAGCAGCGGGTGCTGATTAGCGATTTGACCCATGTGGTTCAAAAAGTACAGGATGAAGACATGCGACCACCCAGCCTTCTCATCATTGGTCGTGTGGTAGCGCTTCACGATCAACTGAATGCTAAATCACACAGCTGATGAGTTGTCGCCCCCAAGTTATTTCATCGTAAGCTCCTTCTTAGATCGAGTAGAATTGGTCTGAAGGAGTCATGTATGCCAACAACAACGATCAACGATATAGCCATTTCATATACAGACGAAGGGCAGGGTGACCCCCTGTTGTTTTTGCACGGCTTGGGGGTAAGTCGGGCAGATTGGGCCCCTCAAATTAAACATTTCAGTAAAAACTTTAGGACGATTGCTCCAGATTTCAGAGGCCATGGTGAGTCTGCTGCACCAGATACTGAGTACAATATTCCCATTCATGCCGCTGACGTTATCGCATTAATGGACACTCTGGAGTTGGACTCTGCCCATGTGGTGGGACTCTCTATGGGTGGGATGGTCGCTTTTCAACTTGCTGTCGATGCACCTCGTCGTTTGCGTTCGATGACGATTGTTAACTCTGGTCCCGCACTGCCAAATAATACCTTTGCTGCAAAGAAAATGCTCTGGACACGCTTGATGTTGATTCATCTGTTTGGAATGAAGCGTTTTGGGCGCCAAGTAGCGGAGAATATGTTTGCAAGCGAAGGTCACGATGACTTGGTGGAGGCATTGGCCACCCAAATTGCCAGTAATTCAAAGAAAATCTATTTGCGCAATTTAAAATCCTTATTTGGCTGGGGTGTTTTACCACAGTTAGCTGCAATTGATACGCCGACATTGATGCTGACCGGTGATCAGGATTATTCCCCTGTCGCAATCAAGCAAGCTATCGTTGATGCCATGCAGAATGCAAAACTAGTTGTGGTCGAAAATTCAGGTCACGGTACGCCCATCGAAAAGCCAAATGAAACCAATCAGGCCATAGAAGAGTTTGTTTGTTCTTATTGAGTTGCTGAATGGAGTTGCTGATTTATTTTTCGTTTCAGCTCCCGTTTGATAGGGGTAGCTTGTTTGAAAATCTCAGCCGCTTTGTAAAACTCCAGAACTCGTACATCGACAATATTTGGTTCAAGGTAAATATCGGGTGCCACAATTTTCAGCTTCTCTCGAATAATGCTCTTTTGCATAATTTGATAGGTGTTGAATACCGCCTCAGATAATGAGGGGATTTTTTCAGAGACGGTTCGTTCACCAATAACATCAACGGCAATGGTTAGGTCGCAATCCTTTGGCAATAGATCAAAAGGTACCGGGTTGACCGCTCCTCCATCGATTAAGATCTGATTTTTGATTCTAACCGGCTCAAACAGGCCGGGCAGGGACATACTGGCTCTAATAGCGGGAATTAATGATCCTGTTTCCAGTATGACCTGTTGGCGGTTCCAGAAATTTGATGCAACGACACTCAGTGGTATTTCCAGTTGCTCAAAGCGAGAGGCATGGACTGACTCAAATAGGTAAGTGAGTAGGTTTTCCACGCGCAATAGTCCGCGGCCACGAAACTGGGGTGCAATAAAATCCAGCCATTTGAAGATATGTTTTCGAGTGACAATGTGCTTGAGTGATTCATTTTCTCGCAAGCTGAATTCAAGAAAAATAGCCTTCATTTCAGCGGTAGACATACCGGCACAATACATGGCACCAATCAACGCCCCTATGCTGGTTCCCGCCACAAAATAGGGCCGAAGGTCCATTTCTTCAAGAGCTTCAAGTATCAACACGTGACTGATAC
>JBALVP010000199.1:0-2277 GCA_036961395.1 Porticoccus sp. | reverse complement strand
TGACCCGGAGGCAAACTGATATTGTGAATTACTAATAAGGAGACGTCTGTCTGCGCAGGCCGGCTATTAAAGTTGGGGGATAGCACCCTGCGGGCCTCTACCAACCAGCCTTGCTGGTCTATTGTGAAATGCTTAATTACCAAGATCCTCTATAACGAAATAAAAACTTTTCATCAGGATACTAGGCAACCTAGTAGGCATTGTCTATTAGATAGGGAAAGGTACGAATAATACAAACAAGCAATACTGATGAGATATTAGTGGCAAAGAATTGCTTATTGATGCCCAGACCGGTGATGGCGCATCTCCTTCACCACCCCTTCAAGAGCCTTATCAAAGAGTCTGGTTTTCTCTAACGGCTTAATTTTCTTATTCTGTAAATCCAACGCAACGGAGTGGCGGTGTCTTTCCGATACTTTAAAACCCTGCCGGTTAACGAATATAAATTTCCCAGAAGGTGAAATGATACCGGCCACCTTGCCACGACGCTTAGAAGGCTCTTCTCCCGGAAACTCAACCCAAGAACCAGACGTCAGACTGTCTGCCCGACGCAAAAACTGATCATCAACATTCTCAGCTGTATCTTCATTTTCATCTAAATTTTCACGTGACAATGAAGGATCACCTGGAATATCCGTTCTAAGAGACTCAACTAACACCTCCTTCAACAGATTCTCAGAAGTTTCACCCAGTGGAGACTCTCGACCCTTCTCAGGCACGTGTTGTTCGCCTCCCTCCCTAAAAAATTGCTCCATAGCACCCACTAGCCGACCTGAATCGTAAGGGTCATAGGAGATGTCCTCAAGATGCCGTCGGATCTGTCCTACTAAGAAATGCACGTCCTCCCCGCCGACCCTTTCATTTACCTGCTCATTCCTGGCAAACGCCAGCAGCTGATCCAACAACTGAATTCGAGTGTGCCACGCATCAGAGTCCTCCCCTGATTTCAGATAAGCCAAGAACAAGACTTTACACCAGGCATCTTCAGCAAAGCTTACAAGGAATCTGGGCAATGTTTTACCCTGTATTCTCTCAATTAACACCTTGACCACAGCCTGATGAGCCTGATTAATTTTTTCAGTGGCAGCTACCTCCTCCATTAACCGCTGTTCCAGTACAGCCACTCGCCTCCGCTCTTTCTCTACCAACTCAATGAAATCAAGCAGTAACTGGGTCAACGCCGTATTATCCACCTGATCCTCGCTATACAGTGTCTCCGAAAGTTGAGAAATCGCCTTAGCTACTGGGTCATGATTAACATCTACACCGTCGGTATAGCCTATTGATGCCTCGGCAATCTCATTCAACAATCGTCTTGCTGGGTGCTTTTCACGGTCAAAAAATGTGGCATCCTGAAGTGCAACCTGCAAAATAGGTAACTCAAGCTTACGAAGTTCTTGGGATATTTCTTCGGCTGCAATAGCCTGTGAACTCACCTTGGCAAACAGCTTGTCCATTAGATCAACCACACCCCGTTCTGTAGCACCGAGCGCTCTATC
This sequence comes from Porticoccus sp., assembly GCA_036961395.1. GTDB lineage: Bacteria > Pseudomonadota > Gammaproteobacteria > Pseudomonadales > Porticoccaceae > Porticoccus. The sequence continues at coordinate 778 of JBALVP010000199.1, read as the reverse complement.
ACCCTGTTGGCTGAGGCTCTCTTCTATCAGCGCCAATAAACTTTTATCTGCCTGAAGAGGATCATTAATTTGCTGTCGCCATGTATTTTGAATATCAGTCGTCATTGAGACCAGCTGTGATACATCCAGCTTATCGTCTCCAGAAGATCCTGAAGCGGCACTGCCGGTTTCCCACTGCATCATATTTTGTAATTGTGAAATTAACTGTCCATATTTTTGTCGCCCATTTTGGCGCCCCCCCGAGGTATTCCCGAACATACTAGCGTCGGGATGGGAAGCCCTTTCCTTCAACGTGTTACTAGTATTGGAGGATTCCTTGGATGTAACTCCACTTTCTTGTGATGCTTGATGGGTGGGAGGCTTTTCCACTTTAACTTTGCGCTTAAGCTCTAAATCGGGCAGTACCCCCATTTCCTTAAGATGCCGATTACTCTGTACCAAAAACTCCTTGATAGGCACCATGACATGCCGGTCAAAGAGCTTTAAAAAGACCAGTTTAGTGGGAAGACTTAGCTGAAGATGAGCCACCGCCGAATTAAATGCCTCACAGATCGTATCCGGCCCGACCGGATTGTTTTTCGCTGAAACCATAGCTGGTACCAGTGAATTAACACGAGCACTTAAAGATTCCAGCTCTGCTTTACAAAGTTCTGAGGTCTTAGACACCATGGTATCCAGGGCGATAATCTCTTCCAGATCCTCATTCTCAACGAGTTCAAGACCCTGCCCTCCCCTTGAAGAAGCAGAATTACCTCGGTATTTTTCATCGCCTAGTCGT
>JBALVP010000198.1:0-2320 GCA_036961395.1 Porticoccus sp. | reverse complement strand
ATTAAGAACTCACTCTCAGGAACCAAAGAGTTCTTTGATATCCACATCAGCGGTCTCTTCTTCGGCAAACTCCAGTAGCTCGTAGGCGCCAAACTTAAAGAAATTGGCAATAAAGACATCGGGGACTTGTTCGATACGGATATTATTCAGATTCACCACATCGTTATACAGCTCTCGCCGGTCGGCAATACTGTTTTCCAGGTCGGAAATACGTGACTGCAAATTTTGAAATGATTGATTGGCCCGGAGCTCTGGGTAGTCCTCCGCTAGGGCAAATAAGCGACCAAGACCACTCCGCAGTGCTGTCTCAGCCACACCAAGAGCACCGAGGTCCTGATTCTGGGCCGCATTGGACACCATGCTGCGGGCGTTGATAACCTTTTCCAGAGTTTCCTGCTCGTATTGCATGTATTGCTTGCAGGTTTCTACTAGCTTGGGTAGTTCATCGTGCCGTTGCTTCAACAGCACATCAATATTTGACCAGGCTTGTGTTACTCGGTGTTTCAGGGCAAGGAGATTGTTGTAAAGAGTAACGGCATACCCGGCCAGCAGTATTAGCAAGCCGAGGAGAATAAAGGTGGAAACTGTCATGGTGTCATCCTTATCTAACAGATGATCGCAGAATAGGGGCTTTGGCCAAGGTGAGCAATAGAGAGAGATGGGGTTATCGACAGAGGATGATAATTGGGGATAAGTGGCAGAGGGGTAGATGAGAGTAAGCGCCCGATAACCATTTGCAGATTTATCGGGCACTCTACGAGCTTAATTAGGGGGCTTATATGGGAGCTGTAGGGCCGCATCCCCGTGAATCAAGTTGTAGTGTTATATGCGGTCTAGCTATGATGTTTATGATTCTTGTGGTGATCAGACTCTTTTCTATGATCGTGTTTTCCTTTGCCCCGTCCTTTGTGGTCATCCCTCCTGAAGCCCCTGTCGTCGCCGCTGTTGTATTTATGGTCACTCCTTTCCTGGTGATGGCGATAGCTCTGTACGTGGTGGTTGGAATAACGATCTGATCGGTATGCTTTGCGATCCGGATTGTGGTTGATTCGGTCGCCCTTGTGGTTCAGGTAGCGCGCTCTAGGGTGGGGGCTGTAGCGATAGCTTGTACCCCGGCGGTTGTAGGCGTAGGAGTTCGGTGAATAGGCACTCCCTGCGGAGAAGGCTCTTAGAAGAAAGCGGCTGTCATCATGGTCGCGATCGTGGGCCAGTGATAGTGAAGGTGTAATCAATGCGGCAGTTAATATTGCCAGTAGAGATATGTTTCGTTTCATGGTGTTCTACCTCATTATTGTTTTGTTCGTGGGGTATATAAACGCTGTACTCACAAAAGGGTTGACTGGGTATCAATAGGCGTTCAGTTTTTATCCCTAGGGTTTGGTTATACTTAAAATCTTAAACATCGTGAGGTGCTGGTTATAAGGGACGTTATCGGTGATAAATGCAGTAACTGAGCCTACAAAAAATATTACCCAAACCGCTGAATAAAGGTGTGTCAGTGATGAGTAATCCAACACTTCTTGCCATTGATCAGGGCACAACGAGCTCCCGCGCTATTTTGTTTTCGAAAACGGGAGAGGTGATCGCTGTTCAGCAAAAAGAGTTGCAACTGTATTTCCCTCATAAGGGTTGGGTGGAGCAGCGGCCAGAAGATATTTGGAGCGATACTAGAGACTGCTGTACCCAAATCTTAAATAATATTGAACGAAATCCTGTTGCTGTGGGTATTACGAATCAGCGTGAAACTACCATTGTGTGGGATCGAAAAACGGGAGAGCCGGTGTATAACGCCATTGTTTGGCAAGACCGGCGTACAGCCAAACAATGCACTATCTTGAAGAGTCAGGGGCATGAGGCAACAATAACCAACAAAACAGGTCTGCTTCTTGACCCCTATTTTTCCGCCACTAAAATCGCATGGATTCTCGACAATGTGCCTGATGCGCGTACCCGTGCAGATGCAGGTGAGCTGGCATTTGGCACCGTGGATTGCTACCTACTCTGGAAGCTGACCAATGGTGCGGTACATGCTACCGATATCACCAATGCGTCACGCACCATGCTTTATAACATCGTGGAGCAGCAGTGGGATGGCGAGCTGCTGGCACTGTTTAATATACCATCCAGTCTGTTGCCAGAGGTTAAGGATAATATTGCCTCATTTGGGGTGATGGATAAGGCTGTCTTCGGTGCTGAAATTCCTATTGGTGGTATGGCGGGGGATCAGCAATCCGCCCTGATTGGGCAGGGGTGCTTCAAGCCCGGCATGGTCAAGTCCACCTATGGTACGGGGTGTTTTGCCCTGATGAATATTGGCTCG
>JBALVP010000197.1:0-2342 GCA_036961395.1 Porticoccus sp. | reverse complement strand
GTAGGCTGGTTTGGCTTTAACGCAGGTTCCGCACTGGCGGCTAATGGGGATGCCGGTATGGCCATGCTAGTAACACATATTTCCGCAGCGACCGGCTCACTGGCCTGGATGATGATGGAGTGGGTTAAGCACGGGAAGCCTTCCGTTCTAGGTATCGTTACCGGCATGGTAGCCGGACTCGGCACCATTACCCCTGCCTCTGGATTTGTCGGCCCTGGTGGCGCACTGATCATCGGCTTTACTGCCGGTATCGTTTGTTATTACGCTACCCAGCTTATCAAACAGAAATTAAAAATTGATGATTCACTGGATGTGTTCCCGGTACATGGCGTGGGCGGTATTCTGGGTACATTGCTAGCGGGTGTTTTTGCCTCTTCAGAACTCGGTATTTTCAGTGGCCAGGGGTATGCAGAAGGAATGGCAATGGTCTCTCAGCTGAAAGTACAGGCTATTGGTGTGGTGAGCGTACTAGTCTACACCGCTGTGATTACCTACGTAGTATTAAAACTGGTAGACCTGATGGTCGGCCTAAGGGTAGATGCTGAGCAAGAAACTTATGGCTTGGATTTATCGCAGCACGATGAGCGTGGATACGTCCTTTAATTAACCAACGACCACTTCAAACAAGCATAAAGAACCGCCGAAAGGCGGTTCTTTATGCCTGAAATATATACCCTAGCGCGCCTTATCAATGGCTTCACATAATTGCTGAGCGCCTTGAGTAATTCTTGGGGAGTGACGGTGGAGTAGATAGGGGTCAACGCTATACAGATGGCCCTGTGCCACAGCTCGAAGCTGCGGCCACTGTCGCCAGCCGTCAAAAGCAGCGTCAACCTCAATGTATTGACCAACAATAATCACTTCTGGGTCTGATGCCAGCACTGACTCCACACCGATTCGCGGCACTAACGGCACCGCATCTACAAAAATATTTTCCGCACCACAGAGCCTAAGCACATCCGAGACTAGGTGATCACCACCAAATGTAATTAATGGCGACTGCCATATCTGGTAATAGACAGCAACCTTACGAACATTGCTATATTTCTGTTGAATAGATTCAAGTGACAGTTGGAATTGTTTTGCTACTGTTGTGGCCTCGGCCTCTCGGCCTATCAGCTGCCCAACCTTATGTAACGTTGTGGAAATATGGTCTAGCGTTCGTGGTTCATTAACATAAACATTCAATCCCAGTGATTCTAGTCGCTGAATAATACTTTCACCATTACCGCTGCGCCAAACTAGTACAAGGTCAGGGTTGAAGGACAGTAATGCTTCATAATTGATTTTATTATTGGAGCCAATAATCGGCAGCGATTTGGCTTCTTCAGGAAAATCACTCCACGCAACTGTGGCAACCATTTGATCTCCACCACCCATGGCATAAACTACTTCCGTAAGGTGGGGAGCCAAACTAATAATCCTTTGAGCAGGGCTCTGCAATTTGAGATCCCGCCCAAGATCATCTTCAACATGAATTTCTGCCAGCACACTAGCCGATAACAGCAGTAGCAATACAACCAACCATCGACAAGCTGCCATATCAAACAATCACCAAAGGTGAACCTGTTTTTGGGTGCACCCCAATAGAGGCGCTAACATTAAAAACCTTTTCGATTAATTCAGTTGTAAGAACAGCTTCAGGTGCACCTTGGGCAGCAATTTTGCCGCAATCAAGCATGACCAATTGATCGGCACAGGCTGCGGCCAAATTCAGGTCATGAACAACCATCACCACACTGACTTTTTGTTGAGCAAAAATTTTGACAATATCGAGGGTGAGCTGCTGATGTGCCAAATCAAAGGCCGATGTGGGCTCATCCAGAATCAGAACCCGATCACTATTGTCATCTGGCTCCCATATCTGGGCCAATACCCGGGCCAGTTGTACCCGCTGCTTTTCCCCTCCCGACATTTGGGTATAGGGGCGTTTATCCAGATAACTGCCCCCCACTGACTCCAGAGCAGCATCGACAATCTCTGTATCTTTTTCTAGGCCAGTAGAATGGGGAATGCGTCCCATCATTACCACCTCTCTGGCGGTAAAAGGAAAATTCAGAGGCGAACCCTGTGGCAAAACGCCAAGTATTCGGGCAAGTTGTTTTGGCTGCCATTGGTCGAGGAGAATCCCATTGAATATTACCTCGCCCGATGAGGGCTTGGTCTCACCGCACAATAATCGTAATAGGCTGGTTTTACCCGCACCATTGGGGCCAATAATTGCAGTTACCATTCCCGATTTTAATTGCAGGTTAATATCCTGTAGCAAGGAAAAATCAGAGATAGATAATGATAGGTGTTGGGCTTCAAGCATTAATTAACCCACTATTTTCTGTCGCTGT
>JBALVP010000196.1:0-2417 GCA_036961395.1 Porticoccus sp. | reverse complement strand
CTTGAGAAGATGCTAGAGGAGCTAACTCATTGATAGACCGTCTCAAACAATTCTTCACTACAGAAATCGCCAACCAAGAGGGTAACAACGAGCACCGGCAACAATTAGCTGCTGCCGCATTGATGGTTGAAATAATGGTCATCGACCGCCAGTTTGAAAACTCTGAAAGGAATGTCATCCAGCAGTTACTACAACAACAGCTTGAATTAAGCGAAGGTGAAATTGAACAACTGATAGAACTGGCTCATCAGGAAGTTGTGGAAGCAACCTCTCTGTTTCAATTCACCCGGCTAATCAATGCTCATTTCAAGGCAGAAGATAAAGTTGGCCTCATTGAGAACCTGTGGAAGGTCGCCTATGCAGACGAGCATCTGGACAAGCATGAAGAGGCGATGATTCGGCGGATTGCGGAACTACTCTACGTGTCACATTCTGACTTTATTCGGACTAAACACTTAGCCAGCAAACACCGCACCCTTAACCATAAGAATTAACAGATTACCCACCCTGCTCCAGGGTATGTATCAGATCGACAAACTCCTGCATATTCCTATCATTCAACTGTGACAACAATCGATGTGCTTCGAGAACCCGCTCACGGGCCTCTCTCTCATCAACAGAGGTAGTTGATAACTCTTCAAAGTTTTCCATAAAACCAGGCGGCTCCTGAATAATACCGAAAACATCATCTAACCCCATGATATCAAGCGTGTGATAAAGGCTCTCATCCGGACAAAATACTGTTGGCTTAATTTGGAAATTGTTATTGCAGTAAATAGCCAATTTAGCGAGCAAACCTAACGTTGTGCTATCGACACCCTCAGTGTCAATCATATCCACCACCACCTCAAAAACGTTACCGTCCTTAAAGATGGTTTCAATATAGTTATTGAGTGTTGTGCATAAGGTAACCCGCACATCACCCACCAGCTTGATAACATAAGTGCCGTCATGCTGGGATACCAGAATTTTCCCGGCCTCCACTCAATACCCCCTGCGCAGTGTCAATACAGTTATATCATCAGGTGCATCCTGCACCTGATTGATACCCAGCCCCTCACAGATAGACTCTATGGAGGTGTCAGATTTGGCAATCGTGTCTGAAATGAACCGTTCTTTTGCCTTCAAATTGTCTCCCGGCAGCACCTCAAGAACGCCATCTGACACAATAACCATAGCAAATTTATCAGGTAGTACAATTTCCTGCACCTCCCAAGAACAATCACTAAAAATACCCACCGGTTTACCTTTGCCAGGCAGTATCCGAACATCACCATTAGTGACAAAAACCGGCATCGGCATATGAGCAGCGACAGAATAACGAAGAAGATTTCGCTCCATATCAATACAGGCAGAGAAGATGGTGAGGTGCTTATCCAAACCCAGAGCGAGAATTTGCTTATTAATATGCTCAATAAAGCCCTCTGGAGCCCTGGCAATTGCTTTTTGGTCATTTTGGGTGGCATGCCGACGCAAAATACGATTCAGAATGAACTTCAACAAGACTGTGAGGAATGCAGATGAAGCACCATGGCCAGACACATCCGCCACATAAAGAACCATATAGCGATCGAAGATGACGCTGTAGCCAACAAAGTCGCCACTCAGATAAAGTGAAGGTTCTATATGGTGAGCGATTTCGTAATCGCCATGGGTCATAGGGGTTACGGGCAGCAGGCTATTTTGAACTTGGCGCCCTGCCATTTGATCCTGCTCGAGGATCCGGAAACTTTCTTGTAGGTTACGATTGGCCTTTTCCAGTTGCTCTCTGTATTCACGATTCTGAACAACTAGGCTTTTATGGTTTGAGGCTCGATCAATCGCCTGACGGAATCGCTCAGCGGCAAAGGGTTTAATGAGGACATCCGACGCATTGTTATGAAAAAACTTGGCAACTTCACGCGGGTCGACTTCAGGCAACATAGCCACGTAGGCCGTTTCTATATCTTGACTGGGGAGGGATCCAAACTTTTCCTGCATAAAATCCAAGGGTAAATCAACCACTACTACACGTGGATGTTCAACCTCAATTTTATCGATAGCTTCGTCTGGATCATCAAACTTTGTGACTATCCAGTCAGTACCAGTTAAATAGCTTTCCAGCACCTGACAATTTTCTATACTGTCTGCAACAATAAAAAGTTTGCCGTTCTTTTCCATAGGTTATCCAGGATTGAGATACAAGAGGCTTAAGACTTGCTCCAAGTCCAGTTTACGTTCTATCTCAATCCCTGGTCGTTCTAGTTGCGAATGATTTCTTTATTACTTGTCGCCGTAATCACCAAAATCATCTTCTACATTACCGTCATTGAGCAAATATTCACGGCGCTGCAGATAAGCATCACGGATGAAACTGTACTTATCACCAGAAATCAACTCTTCGGCTTTCAACAATTCAGCACGACTAGAAATAATGT
>JBALVP010000195.1:0-2429 GCA_036961395.1 Porticoccus sp. | reverse complement strand
CTGATCCAGTTTGAGTGCTGACTGGACAATATTGCGTAAACGAATCAGTTCCAGGGGTTTAGAAATAAAATCAAAAGCCCCCTTTTTAAGTGCTTCTACTGCGATCTCCATATTGCCGTAGGCCGATATCATGGCAATGGGTAGATGCGGGTGGTAGGCCTGTACATGATCCACCAGCTCAAGCCCGTTGCCATCAGGCATGTTCATATCGGTTAGACAAAGATCAAAACTTTCACTGTCTAATAGTTTGCGAGCCTTGGTTAGCTTGGATGTAGTGATAACCTCCAGCCCCATTTGCTCAAGAGTCATGGAGAGTAATTCCCGGATATCGGGTTCGTCATCAACGACTAGAACACGTTTTTTCATATTACTGGGACCTCGGTAGTAGCCGCTCTGTATGGGAAAAGCCTATTCGAAAATGACTGTCTTTAGGTTTAGTAGCAAAATAATTTAGTGAGGCATAGTTTACCTTGCAAAGCTCTTGGGCCATGTAAAGCCCCAGACCTGAGCCTTCATGGGACGTTGTAAAAAATGGCTCGAATATTTGCTCTTGGTCACTGCTGGGAATACCCGGGCCTTTGTCATAGAGGTCCAGAAAGGGAAGGTTAGAATCGGGGTCTTTTGAAATAACAAGCTTGATCCAGCGTTCATCACAGGACTGTTCACTGTACCGTATGCCATTATCGACCAGATTTGTCAGTATCTGTGTCAGATGGCTGGGATCAAAAAAGATCTGGGTGTCATTTACAGTACTTTCTATTTCTATCACGGTTTGAGGTTGATGGTAGTCTAGATATTCCATACGAAACTTCTTTAGCCATTGCAATAACCAGAGCTTTTGAAAGGCAGGGGTTTTTTGTCGCGATAATTGAAGTACATTTTCTACGATTTCATTCACTCGGATGCAGTGTCGATTGATGATGTCAATTAGCTTTCCTTGGCTGCCGGTAGAAGATTGTTCTGCTAGTAATTGCGATGCATGGCTGATCGCTCCCAAGGGGTTGCGGATTTCGTGGGCAATACTGCCAGTTAACCTGCCGAGTGATGAGAGTTTCAGTTGTTGGGCATGCTGAGCAAGTGTGCGGGTATCTTCCAAAAAAATCAGTGTCTGCTTGTCTGTACCCTGGTGTAGAGAGGTAAAGTTGGCTTGTAACTCCTGTGTTGAAGGAGCCGCTTTAAATGCGGGGGTTCTCAACCAAGGGTAGGTTCGCCAGCGCTCAAGTTGTTTGAACAGGGGTGGAATAAGCCTAAGTGTCTGCTTGGTTCCTAAGGGTTTTCCCGGTTGTTGGCCGCCAAGTAATTGCACAGCAGAGCTATTGATCAGCTGGATATTGTCATGACTATCAACAACGACAATTCCGGTGTGCATTCTTTTTACAATCGATTCATTCAGTTTTTGGTGTTGAGCGCTTTCAAGGGCTTTTTTTGATGCCATGGCTTGGGCAGCCCGGATACGTTGGGTCAGTGTTTGAAAAATCAGTGCAGTGAAAAATAACAGAATGCCTAAAATTCCCGCGGGGAAGATAGCTTCTTGGTTCTTACCCAACAGCAGAATGGTGGACAATGTTTCAGTCATCACAAAGATACTGGCAGTGGCTGCCAGTAATAGCGCTAATCGCCCTGCCACCAGGATACTACCCGCCGCCACAATGGCTAGCATCAGAAAGCCTAGTCCACTTTCTAGCCCGCCACTGGTGTGCATCATCAGTGTGATGGCGACCATGTCTGTGAGTAACATAAAGAAGAGTAACTGGATGCCTGGGCCCGAGGGGTTTAGGCGGAAATAGAGTAGTGTGAGAAAGCAGAGAGATGTATAGGCTGTTGTTATTCCTAGGAATAGCTGGGGATCATTGCTACCCAGAATTTTATAGGCTGTACCCGTTAGGTACATAGTCAGCAATGTAGCCGATAGAATGGTCCTATAGTAGGCGTACACCTTTAGCAGCTTATCGGGTGCTGAGTGTGTTACATCCTGATCCGCTTGCAGTAGCATGACTGCCCTTTCCTTTATATCGTAAGGAGATTCTATCCGAAAAGAGTCCTTTATTTCATGGTGAAAACTCAGTGATTGAGTATTACTTCAATACTTCATGAGTATTTTCTGTTTGGAAGGCCCCTGATGAAGGGTAGGTTATTCGTATAGGGTGGGGATGGGCTGACGTTTGTGCTGGGTTTTTTTGTAAATCTCGACGATACGAGTTGTCGCCGTATCACTGACAGGCTTCCCTTCTAGAAAGTCATCCAGTTCATCGTAGGTGATGCCGAGGGCATGTTCATCGGCTTTTTGGGGTGTCAGGCATTCCAGATCTGCTGTAGGTGTTTTTTCAACTAGCCTTACAGGTGCACCAAGACATTCAGCAATCTGTCGAACTTGACGTTTGCTGAGGCCAAATAGTGGGGCCAGGTCACAGGCGCCATCGCCCCATTTG
>JBALVP010000194.1:0-2431 GCA_036961395.1 Porticoccus sp. | reverse complement strand
AAATTGACCACCTCGATGGCAAACTATTTGTAGACTATCTTTCTGCGTTCAAGCGAGGTCGCATCAAGAAAAAGCTGGAAAAACTTCACCGCCATCAAGATGAGCCTGCTTAGAGCCTGTTAAAACTAGTAAGGAATAACACATTGCACATCGTTTTTGCTGGCACACCCGAGTTTGCTGCCCATCACTTGCAAGCTCTTCTGGATGATGATCATCATAAAATAGTCGCGGTTTATACCCAACCAGATCGCCCAGCAGGGCGCGGGAAAAAACTGACCCCAAGCCCAGTCAAGGTCCTCGCTCAGGCTCATGGGTTAGCAGTCAATCAACCCGTTAGCCTGAAAGACGCCGAGCAGCAGAAAATTCTTAGGGATCTGAATGCCGATATTATGGTAGTGGTAGCCTATGGCCTACTACTACCTAAAGCTATCTTGGACACACCGCACCTTGGTTGTATCAATGTACATGCCTCACTGTTGCCACGTTGGCGTGGTGCCGCTCCTATTCAACGTGCAATCGAGGCCGGGGATGAAGAAACCGGTGTCACAATTATGCAAATGGACATAGGGCTGGATACTGGCGATATGCTACTCAAAGCTCACTGCCCAATTACTGAGACAGATACTGGTGGCTCACTTCACGACAAGCTCGCATCGATTGGCCCACCAGCACTACTCAAAACCTTACTGGAATTGGAAGAAGGCTCTGCTGTCGCTGAAAAGCAAGATGATGAACTGAGTAACTATGCCCCTAAAATAAGCAAGGATGAAGCGCTGGTGGACTGGAGCCAATCTGCCAAGATTATCGCCCGTAAAGTCCGAGCATTTAATCCATTCCCCGTGACCTATACCACCCTTGGGAATGAGGGCGGGAAAAAGACTGAGCGTGTTCGTCTTTGGCAGGCCGAGTGGAGCGTGGGTTGTACCGAAGCTGACCCTGGCACCATTATCGATGCAACCAATAGTGGTGTCCGGGTTAATACGGGTGAAGGTAGTCTATTAATTACCGAGCTTCAACTGCCGGGCAAAAAACGACTACCGGTGGCTGAACTGCTCAAATCACGCGCTGAACTCTTTACCCCCGACACGGTGCTTGGTCAGGGGGTAACAGGCCAATGATTGTTCGTGTAGCCGCCGCAAAAGTTATCGCCAGCGTATTACAAGATGACGGCTCACTGAGCACGTTATTGCCACAGTATGCCTCCAAGGTTGAAGAGCGAGACAGGGGTCTGCTACAACAGCTCTGCTATGGCACGCTACGCTACTATCCAAGAGTCGCTGCCTACCTGAATCTACTGCTTGCCAAGCCCTTCAAGGCAAAAGACCAGGATCTGGAAGCTGTACTTGCGTGTTCTCTATATCAACTACTGGAAACTCGTGTCCCCCCTCATGCCGCCGTCAATGAAGCTGTCGCCACCTGTAAGGCACTCAAAAAAATCTGGGCCAAGGGGTTAGTTAACGCGGTACTACGCCGCTTTCTTCGCGAGCGAGCCGAACTTGATGAAACATTAAAAGATAACCCCTCATTCAATACCGCGCACCCGGACTGGCTGAGCTCTCTTTGGCGTGAAGCTTGGCCCGACAAACTGGATGACCTTATTCTCGCAAACAACACTCAGCCACCCATGACGCTGAGGGTAAATAGGCGTCATCTCAGCCAAGAGCAATACCTCGAACAGCTTAAAACCGCTGGTATCGACGCTTCAGCTACACCATTTAGCCATGATGGCATCACGCTTCAAAGTCCAAGGGATGTATTAACATTGCCCGGGTTTTCTAAGGGTGATGTCAGTGTGCAGGATGAAGCCGCTCAACTCTCAGCCCAATTGTTGGAATTAGAATCTGGACAGCGGGTACTGGATGCTTGCTGTGCGCCCGGTGGTAAAACTTGTCATATTCTAGAACTGCTCGATAACACCGGTGAAGTGGTCGCATTGGACATCGCGCCAAACCGATTAGAGCGCGTCGAAGAAAACCTTGAACGACTGGGCCTGCAGGCAGAATTAATTGCCGCCGATGCTGCCGATACAAATACCTGGTGGGATAACAAATCCTTCGACCGCATCCTGCTGGATGCCCCCTGTTCTGCCACGGGTGTCATCCGTCGTCACCCGGACGTGAAACTACTGCGCAAGCCGGCAGATGTTGCTAAGCTTGCAGAATTGCAACTGACTCTTTTGAAGGCTCTTTGGCCATTACTGGAGAGCGGAGGGCTTTTACTCTACGCCACCTGCTCGACCCTCCCACAGGAGAATGATCAGGTAATACTGGAATTTATCCGGCCTATCAACAATGTTTCTGTGGAAAAGGTTGCCATTACCACAGGCATTGAAACACCCGTAGGGCGCCAACTTTTACCCCAGATTAACGGGCATGATGGCTTTTACTATGCTTTGCTAAGAAAAACAGCGACAGATTAGAGGCTAGCTGCC
>JBALVP010000193.1:0-2454 GCA_036961395.1 Porticoccus sp. | reverse complement strand
AAACAAGTAGTGTGATAAATCAGTAATAATCAGGAGTAATACTATGCAGCAAGTTCGTCAATGGTTGTTTGTGGTTTCCATGTGTTGTTTTACCGTGGTAGCACAGGCCTCATTACCGCTATCAGATGGAGAGGGCAATAAGCTGCCTTCACTGTCCCCCATGTTGAAGCAGGTCAACCCAGCCGTTGTCAATATTGCTACTTTTTCTAAACAACAAGCTCAAAATCCACTGCTGAATGACCCTTTTTTCAGGCGTTTTTTTAATGTTCCGGATCAACAGCGGATGCCCAAGCAAGCGCCAAAAAAACGTCAGCAAAGTGCCGGCTCTGGAGTTATTGTCGATGCCATTAACGGGATTGTAATGACCAATTCTCATGTGATTGATGGTGCTGATGAGGTGCAGGTTTCACTGGCAGACGGACGTTCTTTTTCAGCCGAGGTGAAAGGGTCTGATCCAGAGCTGGATATTGCTATTCTCCAGATTGATGCCAAGGACCTGTCTGAAGTATCTCTGGGCAATTCAAATAGATTGGAAGTGGGTGACTTTGTTGTTGCCATTGGTAGCCCCTTTGGCCTGGGTCAGACCGTGACCACTGGCGTGGTGAGTGCTTTAGGGCGCACAGGATTGGGTATAGAGGGCTATGAAAACTTTATCCAGACCGATGCTTCTATCAACCCCGGTAATTCTGGTGGTGCTTTGGTGAATCTTCATGGTGAGCTGATTGGCATCAACACAGCTATTCTTGCGCCTGCAGGCGGCAATGTGGGGATCGGCTTTGCAATCCCAATGAATATGGCTAAAGCCAGTATGGAGCAAATTATTGCTCATGGAGAGGTACGCCGTGGACAATTGGGTATAGGGATACAGGATATTTCCCCAGAGCTGAGAGAGGCATTTGATCTTAAGAATGGTCAGCAAGGTGTGCTGGTGACTGCTGTCAGTGACGATTCTTCAGCCGAGAAGGCGGGGCTTCAACCGGGCGATATTATTATTGCTGTTGATGGCAGAAAGACCACTTCTACGGGCCAACTCCGTAGTCAGATTGGTATCAAGGAGATTGGGGATAAGGTTAAGCTCACTTTGATTCGAGAAGGTAAAACTAAAAAAACAAATGTAGAAGTGGGTGAGCCTCAGCAACTGGCCTCTATTAGCAATAAGCTTCACGGCCTGCTGGACGGTGCCCAATTTGAGAATAACCCTGATGGTGAGGGTGTAGTAGTAGCAGGGTTGTCACCTAGTTCTGCGGCAGCCTACAGTGGCTTGCGACCAGGAGATGTTATTGTTGGTGCAAACCGTCAGCGGGTACGAGATATCAAGAGTTTTAAAGAAGCTTTGTCGCACAACAACGAATCGGTGTTATTGCAGATTAGTCGCAATGGTCGTGCGTTGTACCTAGTGGTTCGGTAGTTTAAAAAAATCAGATTATTTGTTTAGGTTACGCATAAATCCCCCATTCTATGGGTGGTGGTGGGAGACATCGCTGTAAAAAACTATTTTATGTGTATTGGCGAATCAATGACGGTAGCGCTTTCGTTTAGACTAGCTTTAATGTAATGATTGTAGATGTTAAGTAAAGGTAGATTTGGTTGTTATGAAGAAAAAAGAGGTGTTTTGCGGGCTGAATTGGTGTGTGCTTTCTATGGTCGCCATGGTGTTGGTATCGTGTAGCAGTGCTTTGCCAAAAGGTGAGGCTAAAACAAAATCTCAGTGGAGTAGTTTTGAGGAGGCTAAAGCCTCATACGATAGTATTATTTTGTATGAGACAGTCTCAGCTGATCTACAGGCGCTTGGCTTTGACCCCTATAGTACTCCCAATGTAAGAATTCTGTCTTATCTGGATATTATTCGAAAATTTAGTCCAAATGATTCAGTGAAGCCTGAAGATTTACCGCCGAGTGTACTCACCTGTATTACAGCTCGTGAGAAATGTCTTGGCTATGAAGCATCACCCGGGGTCAGTAAAAGTGTGCGTGTTGGTAATGTGTTTATGGATTTATTGAAGTTTAAGCGTGACAGAATTAAAACCGGATGGAGCTTTAATGCTTTGATTGTTATTGATCATGGTATTGTGGTGTACAAGATATGGAACGGCATACCGATCATTGATCAGGAAGAAATTCGTAACAACCCATTAGGGCCAATTCAAGAATCTATCGGCTCTATCGGGCAAGATGCTTCTGGTATTTAACAAGCTGCAAAGAAGCTATAGGTGGTTTTCTATCCATCTCTGAAAATGCTAATTGGCTATCGCCTAAAATACCGGTGTGGCAGTTGCGTGGCAGATACTGTACCAATGGCCACACCGGAGTATGAACGCTTTAGAGGTAAATTTTGGACATGGGCTCGCCAGCTTTAGCAGATTAGGTTAGTGCCTTATTCCTGATGGCCCGAAGTCCGACAGCCAAGACAGCGAACAAATGTACTTCTTGCAGGCCCAACAACCAGAGCATCAC
>JBALVP010000192.1:0-2455 GCA_036961395.1 Porticoccus sp. | reverse complement strand
CAAGCCACAGAAGAAGGTCTTGCTTGCGGCAAGTGTGATAGTTGTCGTCTAAGAAGGCTCGGGTTCGAGCAGGCAGGTCTTGATGACGCCACCCGTTATATTATCGTTAAATAAACACTTGATTTTTGGTCTGCCATAAGTAAGATATGCGCCTCTTCTGAGGGCCGTTAGCTCAGTTGGTAGAGCAGTTGGCTTTTAACCAATTGGTCGCTGGTTCGAATCCAGCACGGCCCACCATATATATAAAAAAACCGTCCATTTGGGCGGTTTTTTTATGCTCATTCTCTCGGTGGTAATAAATGGCCTGGACGTATAGGGGTTATCGGCTTGACTGTCAGGATATGGTAAAATTGCACAGAACGCGTATTACTATTATATAAATTATGACTCAATCCTCTAAACTACATATCGCCGAAGAACCCACACATCAGGCGTTGGTCGAACGTTATCTTGACCAAATACATGATGAGCCAAAATATACAGCCGAAGAAGAGGCTGTATACAAAGCGCGTATCAAGCAGCTGCTTGAAGAAAAGAATGCCGTCATTGTGGCCCATTACTATACCGACCCGATTATTCAGCAGTTAGCTGAAGAGACGGGGGGCATTGTGTCCGATTCTCTTGAAATGGCGCGATTTGGTAATAGCCATTCTGCTTCTACGCTGATGGTGGCAGGGGTGAGATTCATGGGCGAGACTGCCAAGATTTTAACGCCAGAAAAAACTGTTCTGATGCCAACGTTGGAAGCTACTTGCTCTCTTGATGTTGGTTGCTCTGCTGATGAGTTTAGTGTTTTTTGTGATCAACACCCTGATCGTACTGTGGTGGTTTATGCAAACACGTCGGCGGCGGTAAAAGCTCGTGCAGATTGGGTGGTCACTTCAAGTATTGCTCTGGATGTCGTGGATTACCTCGATAGCTGTGGCGAAAAAATTCTCTGGGCACCGGATAAATATCTGGGTGGCTATGTTCAGAAAAAGACCGGTGCTGATATGCTTCTGTGGGATGGGAGCTGCATTGTGCATGAGGAGTTTAAATCACAGGGCGTCGCTTTCCTGAAGACAGTTTATCCAGATGCTGCCGTATTGGTTCATCCCGAATCTCCTGATGCGATGGTTGAAATTGCTGATGCTGTGGGCTCAACTTCACAGCTGATTAAAGCGGCGCAAACGCTGCCTAACAAGCAAATGATTGTGGCAACAGACGTCGGTATCTTTTACAAAATGCAGCAAGCGGCGCCTGATAAAGAGCTGATGATTGCACCTACTGCGGGTGAGGGTGCGACTTGCCGAAGCTGTGCAAGTTGCCCATGGATGGGGATGAATCACTTGAAAAACCTGATGGAAACGCTGGAACAAGGTACTAATGAAATCCATGTGGACCCAGTGATAAGTAAGCAGGCCATGGTATCGCTACAGCGAATGCTAGAATTTCGTGAATTACAGTTATCCGCAGAGTTAGGTTGACGGGATTCCCTTTAGGGGGTTCTTAGCGTTTTTTAACCGTGAGTTAACAGCGAGCCCAGCCGTTTATTTCATGAGGTCGTTCATTTTCTTTTCCAGAGCCGCTAAGTCTCTGAGCTGTTGGTCAATTATAGCTGTTTGCTTGTAGTCATGAACCAGTAGTTTTCGAGCATACCCAAGTTGATCTCGTGCACGTCCTAAGACACCATTAAGAATAAAGTATTGGGCTCGGGCCATATGAACCCCAGAAATATTTCCAGCCAGACCGCGTACCTCGGCCAGATCGTACCAGACAAGAGGTAAATTAGGACGACTTTGAGTCAGCTCTTTCAGGACGACCTCTGATTCATAGAAACGATTGGCTTTAAGGTAGGTTTCAGCCAGAGACATTTTGAGGGGGTAGCTGTTTGGATGGTGGTGTAGGAGCATGGTCGTCTTCGTGACGGCGAAGTCAAACTTGCCTTCAGCACGGTCTATATCGACCTCTGCCAATAGATAGGTCAGTCGATCTGGTGATTTTTTTAACAAGCTTCTCAGATTGTTTCGTGCGGCTGAATAATCACCCAGCATTGTATGGGTTAATACCAGTCCATATTGGGCAGCCTCTTTGTTGAGACTGCTTCCTTCTAGTTCATGCTGAAAGCGGTTCAAGGAAACGCGGGGTTTTTTATCGATGGCGATCAACGAACGGGCTCGCATCAGGTGATATTCAATATTGTCCAGATACTGTTTGGGGGGGTACTGCCTTGCACGGTTTCTGGCGTCAGCCACCCGGTTTTCTGTCAGTGGGTGGGTGAGCATAAATTCTGGGGGTTTGTTGCCCGTGTAGCGGGTGGCTTGAAGCATTTGTTCAAACATTCCTGACATTGCATTTGGATTCATGCCTGCTGCAGTCATGGTTTGGAGGCCGATGCGATCCGCTTCTTGCTCATTCTGACGGCTGTAGTGGAGCGTGCGCCCCCGGCTTACCGCCATCGTTCCAGTCATTGCTG
>JBALVP010000191.1:0-2461 GCA_036961395.1 Porticoccus sp. | reverse complement strand
CAGAAAAGGCTGACCCTTATGGCGACCCCTTTGCCGGCATGTATGAGGATAGTGATGAGGGTGATGTCGTTGATGCTGGGGCTGACGAAGGTGAGTCGGCAGCAGAAGCTGACCCCTATGGCGACCCCTTTGCCGGCATGTATGAGGATAGTGATGAAGGTGATGTTGTCGCTGAGTCTGCCGCTGACGACGAAGCATTTTTTGAAGATGAATCAGAAGATTTCGACATTATTGAAGATAGCTACTGGTTAACCCAAGCGGGTATCGAGGATCTGAAAAAACTCCATAGCTATCTCGAGACATTGCCTGAAGTTGGTAAAGTGAGTTCACTGGTGACAGTTGCAGATGTGTACTCTGAGTTGGTCGGCCATCAAATCAGTGATCTTGAGCTGGGGTTAATGTCGCTATTGATGTCATCTGAAAATGCTGATTTTCTTCTCTGGCCTTATGTTGATGAGCGGAATAACCAGTCGCGAATTACCATGCGCATCAAAGATACGACGGGTGGGTTGAATCGCAGTGAATTGATTGAAAAAATTCATCGGTTTGCCATTGATGAGGCCGGTTTTGAGGAAGATCAGATTCAATTTACCGGTCTGATGGTGCTGTATAACAACATGCTACAGAGCCTGTATCGCTCACAAATTCTGACCATGGGCACCGTGTTTCTCTGCATTATGGGAATGTTTTTAGTGCTGTTCCGCTCTCTGTCCGTTTCTCTGATCGCTATTCTGCCAAACCTCCTGGCAGCTGGCGTGGTGCTTGGGGTCATGGGTATTGCCGGTATTCCCCTTGATATGATGACCATCACCATTGCGGCGATTACTGTGGGGATTGGGGTGGATCACGATATTCACTACATCACTCGGTTCAAGCATGAGTTTGCTATTGACCGCGATTATGTTGCGAGTATGCACCGAGCCCACGCCAGTATCGGACGAGCATTGTTCTATACCGCAGTGACGATTATCGTCGGCTTTTCAATTCTGACGCTGTCTAACTTTATTCCATCCGTGTATTTCGGTTTGCTCACGGCCTTGGCCATGTTTTCGGCATTATTGGCTTCCATGACCTTACTGCCTAAGTTGATTTTGGTCTTTAAGCCTTTTAAGTAAGAGGTGATCAGGGTTCAACCTGAAAGGCGTTTAGCTGAATAAGAAAGTTTCATTAGGGGGAGGTAGCTCTCCCCCTAATGATCGGTTGGCTTTTAAGCCGTTCCTATTAAAACTGTTCCCCTTAAAGCTATTCCCTTTAAAACCAAGGCGTACGCGTCACAGCGACAGCAACGATATAACCGAAGGTGGCAATCGCCAGTAAGCTGAAGAGTAAACGTACACCAGCCGTTTTACCTCGCTTGATGGCGATGGTGCCTGTCGCAATATAAACCAGCAGCGCAATAAATTTGGCGGTTAGCCAGTGGTCGGCAAACGGATACTGTCCCGTTGTAATCATCAGATACACAGCACAACCCAGCAGTAATGTATCGATGATGTGGGGGGCAATCTTTGCCCACTTCTGCTGTAATTTTGCTGACTCTGTCACTGACCAGAACGCGCGAAGTACGAATAGACTGATACTGAGAATGGCAAAGGCGATATGTGCTTGTTTAATCAAAAGGTACATAGAGAGTCTTATTGTTAAGAGTGTTGGAAGGCTGGCTTTAGCCAGTTCATGATTCGTTTTTATTGAATAGTTTATCTGTTAGCGCTATTCAGCCGTGCCTCTCAGTAGGGACTCGCCAGTAGGGATTCGCGAAGCCCTCTCGCTTTGGTCTGAATTTTTTGGGTGTGATCCGGTCCCATTCTCAGTAATTGTTTTTGAATGGGCGGCAGTGCTTCCAGTTTTGGGTCTGCATATTTGTACTGAACAGACTCGTGGGTCAATGCTATCGGTGTCGTGGGAATCGGCGTGGAAAGAATCTGGTCGAGTGCTGCAACAACAGCATTGTCCAAATCTTCTGCGGAGTAGCCTAATTCCTCGTAAGCTTGTTCCAGAAGTGGGCGGAACAGGTGGAACAGTTCAACCAACTTATTGCTATCAATGGCGTTGAGCCTATCTGTCAGGTAGTTGTAACGTTGGTAATTAGCGGGGTCTACCCAGAGCTTGTTCCCTTCTTTTATGGCGATAAACTTGCCTTTTGGACTGGGCGCCTTAATCATTTTTTGTAGCAGTATGCCCCTGCTCAGGCCATCAATCAGTGTGATGCTACGACGAATAAGATGGTCGGTATGTAGCCATTCCCCCAGTGTTCCCTCAGGTGTCAGTGTGGCCAGTTTTGATTTGGCCTCAGTATCGCTGTCGTCCAGTGTGGGTAGTGCGATGGGTGTTTCTACGGGCGCTTGTTGTTGGGGTATCTCTTTTGGTTCTACTGTTTCTGTCGCTGCGGGGGAAACAGGGGTCGCCTGCATGGGTTCTTCAATAGCCAATATTTCTGACTGTTTTTCCAGGGACTTTTGTTCTG
>JBALVP010000190.1:0-2498 GCA_036961395.1 Porticoccus sp. | reverse complement strand
CGCCTCGCGCCGATTAGGAGGTTATTCGCGGCGAGGCGCCGCTCCCACGGGTTCCGCTCTATCCAATGGCCAATGGCCAAAACACTTCGTGGGCCACGCTGAGCGTTTCACGGGGCATGCAAACCAGCCCTCTACAAAAGATCCACGCTATCTGACGAAGAACCTATTTTTAAGCTCTCATCTAAAGATATTAATCGGAACTATATTGCTTATTAATGGGTTAATATCTCTTAAAAGTAAATATAAGTACAATTAAAACAAATAAATACCAAGTGGCACTATTTTTCCTTTTGTTATGCTAAAGTTTCCATAACAGGAATTATTTTACAGATTATGGTCATGAACTTTGAGCACATAAGCAATCAGCAGGTCCTCAAGGAAATCGGCGCACGCTTTCAGATGGCTAGGCTAAATGAAAACCTGTCCAGACAAGCTCTGGCGGAGCTTTCCGGGGTAACGGAAAAGACTATCGCGAATCTGGAGAAAGGCGCCAAGAGTGTCGGTTTGCTGAACATCATTGCCATTTTACGGGCGCTGAACCTGCTTGAGCAGCTGGATAACTTTATGCCGGAGCCACCGCCACGAGCAGCGCAGTTGCTGAAAAACAAGAAATCACTGCGACAGCGTGCATCGCGTCAATCAAAGCATAAAGAGCAGCCTGTCAGTACTGACGAAGTATGGACATGGGGAGAAGATCAAAGCGATGAGTAAAGTAATTGATACTGCCGATGTTGTGCTCTGGGGAACCAAGATAGGCACCATCCTCTGGCACAACAATCTGGGCTATTTTGAATATGAGAAAGGGCTTCTTGGTTCAGGTATTGAGCTTTCACCCATCAAAATGCCACTGGCAGACAAGTCTTACACTTTTGGCGCGCTTAACCGGGACACCTATAAGGGCCTGCCCGGGCTACTCTCTGACTCCTTACCCGATAAATTTGGTAATAAGCTGATTGATCAGTGGCTTGAAAAGCAGGGCCGTGACGTCTACTCCTTCAGCCCCATTGATAGGCTCTGCTACATCGGCACCCGGGGAATGGGCGCACTCGAATTTATGCCGGTCATCGGCAATAAAACAGAAAAATCACAGCCGCTTGAAGTCTCAGAGCTGGTGGAGCTGGCGAATAACGCTCTTGGCTCAAAGCAAACGCTGTCGACCGATCTGGGAAGTAATGGGCCGGAAAAACAGCAGGCCGTAGAGCAAATTATATCCGTCGGTACCTCCGCAGGTGGCGCCCGGGCCAAGGCGATCATTGCCTGGAATGAACAGACCAATGAAGTCCGCTCCGGACAGGTTAAAACCAATGATGACTTTACCTATTGGCTACTCAAGTTTGATGGCGTTGAGGAAAACCGCGACCATGAACTGCTGGCCGATCCGCAAGGCTATAGTATTGTGGAATACGCCTACTATCTGATGGCTCGCGAAGCAGGCATTGATATGAGTAGTTGCCGGCTGTTTAAGGAAAACGGCAGGGCGCACTTTATGACCAAACGCTTCGACCGTCTCAATGGCGGCGATAAGCTCCATATGCAGTCGTTATGCGGTCTTGCTCATTTTGACTTTAACCTACCCGGTGCCTATTCATATGAACAGGCATTTGGAGTCATGCGTGATTTGCGATTGCCAAGCCCTGAATTTAGGGAGTTCTATAGACGCATGGTGTTCAATGTTATTGCGAGAAATCAGGACGATCACACCAAGAACATCAGCTTCCTGATGAATAAGCGTGGCCAATGGTCACTAGCGCCGGCCTATGACATTACCTATTGCTATGGGAAGGGCTGGACCCAGCAGCACCAGATGACTGTCAATGGCAAGCGGGACAACTTTACCTTGGATGATCTATTGGCTGTCGCCACACACGGCGATCTGGATAAGAATACCGCCACCCGCATAATTAACGACGTGCTGGCTGCGGTTTCTCAATGGCAAGGTTTCGCAGAACAAGCCGGAGTGCCTGAGCAAGCCCCCGGTATCGATACCGCTATAACCTGGTCAGGAGCAATAGCAAAAGGGCACCGGATCGAGTGGTAATAATATCGTAGCGTACGCAACCGCTAGGAGCCTGACCGAGAATAACTGATTTGGTATTTTGGTATATGATGGGTACCTCATAAAAGTACGCCAGAATCTTATGTCATCACCCAAATTCAAAAGCAATCCAGTAGAGTGTGATCAGCACCTCTTGTTCCCAAGTAATGTATTTGACTTGCTCCCGAAAGATCATGATTGCTTCGTCTATGCAGACATATTCAAAGCCATAGATACGAGTGAGATCGAAAAGAAGTATCACCATCTTGGCCAACATGCGTACCACCCAAGGCATATCGCCTCCATTCTGATCTATGCGTACAGCCACGGTGTATTCAGTTCACGAGAGATTCAACAAAAGTGTGCTCAGGATCTGGCCTTCATGCATATCTCACAAATGAACTGCCCTAACTTTCGCGTGCTGGGCGATTACCGCAAAAATAATCTGAACTTCTTCCACGAT
>JBALVP010000018.1:0-16317 GCA_036961395.1 Porticoccus sp. | reverse complement strand
GACCCAGCTACTTGATAACAAAGAACCCAAATACCGACACGGAGAAAGATCTCGCCAGCCGCTGGGCGTTGAAACTAGACTGGCCCATTCCAGACAGCGATATCACATTCTTCCATAACCAAGAGCTGCTGTGGTTAATCGAAGATGCTGACGATAATCAGCTGGAGACCAGTACAGGTATCAAAATCCCACTTTTCGGTGGTATGTTCAGTGAAATACGCTATGACTTTGATTACGTCGGTGAACCCGACAACGGCCAGAAACATGCAGATGATGAGTGGGTCGTTTCAGTGGGATACACCTGGTAATAACTAGGGAAGCTTCTGCACTGAGTAAACATCGAACCGCGTAGATTTTCCTTTCAAACTGTAGCTGGGTTTACTCTCGGCCAAAAAAGGCGCATGTGCCGGGCGTTTAACAACCACTCGGTAACGAGTTCTTTCCAGAGCCAAAGGAAGAAGTTCTGAAGCATCTATGTCCATGCCTACCAGCTGGTGAAATAACTGCATTTCTTTTTTAACTTTGCTGGATTTTCCTCTGGGTGGAAACATGGGGTCAAGGTAGATGACATCCGGGCAACACTCTTCTGTTAATTGCTCTAAATAATCTTTTCCATCAAGACCAAACACTGAAATACGAGTCAGTATTTCAGCCAGTTCTGGATCAGTTACTGCCTGCTTCTGAGCTCTATCTAATCCATCCTGAAGAAGTGCACACACTACTGGATGCCTCTCAAGCATCTGGAGTGTCGCCCCTAGGGTGCCCAGTACAAAACCATCACGACCTAGACCTGCCGTCATATCCAGAACAAGCGGCCTAAACCCTTTATGACTTAGCCCAACAGACTTAGCTATATCCTGCCCTTTACCACCACCGTACAAACGACGATGTCGTAAAGCACCTTCTACAAAGTCACAGCGTATTGGTCCAGGAGCACCAACACCCATTTGTTGAAGAGACAATCCTGTGTGATCTACTACGAGGGTAAAACCACTACTGAGGACCGACATATCTTCAGGTGATATCGTCGGCAAATTTAGTTCGGCCGAAAGGAGCTCGGCCCGGGATTCATACCCGGGCCGACCAACAATAACAACGGTATCTAGGTAATCAGGGTTATGTTGGCACAAGTTCCAATTCAACTCGACGATTAGCTTGGCGCCCTGCATCTGTGTCGTTGCTAGCTATGGCATAGCGCTCACCATAACCAGTAGTCCAAACCCTGCCGCTCATAATGCCTTGAGTAATCAGAAGTTGGCCCACACTGCTAGCGCGACGCTCACTGAGTGTCTGGTTGTGTTCGGCACTTCCTGTGGAATCGGTATGACCTGCAATCCTAATATTCGTCTTATCAAATTCTTTCAAAACAATAGCCACTGATTCCAGCGTAGCGTAAAACTCTGGACGAACTTCGTGACGGTCAACACCAAAAGTAATACTGCTGGGCATGACCAAACGAATATTATCTCCTTCACGTACCACCCGAACGCCGGTGCCTTCAAGTTTTGCCCTCAAAGCAGCCTCTTGACGATCCATATAGAAACCAACACCCCCACCAACCGCAGCCCCACCTGCCGCACCGATGAGAGCACCTTTTCCACGATCGTCACTACTGGAAACAGCTGCACCAATAATAGCCCCTGTGACCGCACCAATCCCGGCACCTTTAGCAGTGTTACTTACCTGTTGCTCCCCTGTATAGGGATCTGTTGACATGCACCCAGCCAATCCAAATACGGCTACTGCAATCAGAAACTTCTTCATGTCATATCCTCTTAATGAACACTTAAATAACGTTATGAGTATTAACACTCTATAATAAGGCTAGCAGTATGATCTTTATTCTGTTCAAAACAAAAAACTTTGCAAGCCGTTTATCACATTCAGAAAAAAATAGTTCACCGTCTTATGAAAAATTATTTACATACCTCGCTTATTCTTACAGCTTTTTTACTGGCCGGCTGTGATGGTTATATCTATACCTTTAATAAGCAGCCTGTATTTGATCCTCCAATTTTATTCTCTGACTACAAGATACCTGACCCTGCACTCAAAACTTGCATCGACCAAGCCATTATTGACCAGCAAGTAGTCAGCCCCGATATGCTTACTCAACTCAACTGCTCAAGTGCTGGAATTGCAGACCTGACAGGACTAGAAATTTTTACTGGCCTCACGCATATCAACTTAAGCCAAAATAGCTTGGTTGAAATCAAGCCTCTACTTTTCCTTCCTCGCCCCGCCGTCATCAACCTTGAGAATAATGACCAACTCTTTTGTACCGATGGTCAGTTGCTAGCAAAACTGGTCAGCGATTCCGTCAAACTACCGAGCCACTGTAAAAAGTAAACGTACCAGCAGCTATTTGGTTGACAACTTATCAAATAAACCGCAGCAATAGTTACCCACAAATTCTGTGGATAACTTTGTGTGTATCTTTTAGAAAACTCGACTCAGACCACTCAGTTAGGCACTGCAAACAAAATGGTTGTTTTTTAACCATAACAATAATATTCTTATATATCATGTAGTTATGAACACCCTAGGAAAATATCAATGACTTACAGGCTATTTAGAATATTTACTTAAAGTTATTGGGGTAATTGTGGACAACCCCATTGGGAATAAAAACTAATTTTGGATAATTGGTCATTACTTGAGCTGGAAACCTGGAACTCTGCAACCACTCTATCTGCTTGAGATACAAAGACTAATACCCTCTTATCCTGCCTGCAAGTGATGCCAGATAACGTCCTGCTCCTGACTTGCATAATGGATTGATGGCAATTGCAGATCACTCTCTACAACGAGTTTTTCAACCAGTGCTGTCCTCACGAGCTCAAGCGAATTGTTCTGCTGGCTGATATGACCAAGCACTAATTGTTGTAATTGGTTGTGTTCAATATTTTGTAACAGGTGGAGTGCTTGGTGATTATTCAAGTGCCCCCAGTCACCACCCACCCGGTTTTTTAATGAGGGAGGATAAGGGCCGTTGGCCAGCATCGCTATATCGTGGTTGGCCTCTAACAACAAACCATCACAACAACGGTAGCTACTCACCACATGTGGCGTAATGCTGCCCAAGTCGGTGAGAATACCTAGCGACACACCAGCACCTCGTAGAATGTACTGAACAGGCTCTCTAGCATCATGGGGAACTGGGATAGGCGCAACCCTCAAACCACCTACCTTAATCTCAGAATCGCTACTGATCAGCTTGAGATCGACTCCAAAAGGATCTTTCAGAGCCTTACAGGTGCCCGTGGTCATCATTACCGTCAACTGGTGTTTTCTTGCCAGTGGTAGAACACCACGGATATGGTCCGTATGTTCATGTGTAACAAGGATAGCTGAGAAATCTGCGGCCTCAAGTCCCAACCTAGTGAGACGTTTCTCGGTTTCCCTGACAGAAAAACCGCAGTCAATCAAAATGAGTGTATCGTCACAGTCAACGACAGTAGCGTTGCCCTTACTGCCGCTGCCCAGTGAGGTGAAACGCATCAATCAGGACAAATTACCGCGTATCAATTTCAGTAACTTGGTAGCCTGCGCACGATCTAGGCTACCGTTCTGACGATCGTTAATACGCACCTCCACTACCTGCTCGTTCTGAATTAAACGAACCTGAAATTGAGGGGTTTCCTGCTCATCCTCATCACCTTCAAAGAGAGCGCTGACAATCCCAATCAATGAATTGTCCTCTGGCACAATTGGGGCATCATCGAAATCAACAATAACGGTTCCCGCTGATTGATTTTGGTCCACTACCGAGAACCCCCCAAGAGACAGGGAATGTGTCAGCGAAGCCCAAGCACGCTCATAGGTTAGATCCATAGAAATATAAGGGCTGCCTTCTTCAGAAATGACTACATCAACTCTGGATTCACCACCAATATTCTGGGCAAGAAGGGAGACACTACCACTATTGATATCACTCACCAGCGCATTGGCCAGCATCTCAGTGAATTCATTGTCTCTCGATTGGCTAATAGATATTTCGGGCCATGGACCAGCACTCGCCTCTTCACCCTTGACCACCTGCATATGGACCAGCCATATTTCAGTACTCTTCACCCCCACTCCTGGTGTAATGGTGAACCGGAAACGGTGGCTGGCATTCTCGTCATCCTTTAATTTCATCCAATTGGTTTCTAAAATGCCCTTAGGCGCATCTGTGCTAGCAATAGGTACTCCAGCGCGCGTTAGAATGTTACGAACCCGAGGCCAAACTTCAGCGGGAGGTTTGTTAATGGCAATCCAGTGCTTATCACCAAATGTCTGAATGGCAACCGCTTCCTTAAATAGATTCTCTGACAATGGTTGTGGTCTGGGTGCATTAAATATCTCTGGAGAATCGCCAAACTCGACAATTTCAGGAACAGGATATAATTGTCCTAACACCGTTGGATCCTTGTCTTCTGGAACCACCATTGGTGGTATTGCTTCTGCATCCAGATAATCATTACTATGGTTGCGAATCATGTTCTGATCGCAGCCAACAATAGACAATGCCGCTGCAATCACAACCATCAATTTCATCTTGGACATCATTTGTCGCACTCCGACTAATTTTTTACTGCTTGTTTCTTTACTACTTGCTCAAAAGGCCAGCTTGCTCTAAAGCTTCGCGCACCCGCACATGGTAATGAGAAGACAACTCCGTCAACGGCAGACGAATTGCTCTCTGCATTAGCCCCATCTCAGCAACCGCCCATTTCACAGGAATGGGATTCGACTCAACAAACATGGCATCGTGCACCGGATTGAGGCGAGTATTAATTTCTCGTGCCTTCTCAGACTCTCCTGCCAGCGCCAAGTGACACATTTCTGCCATCAACCCTGGGGCAACATTAGCCGTTACCGATATATCACCGTGGCCACCCATCAAGATAAATTCCAATGCGGTACCATCGTCACCGGAATAAATAGCAAAATCTTCAGGACAGATATCGATCAATTCACGAGCCCGCGCCAAGTCACCTGTAGCATCTTTAATGCCAATAATATTGGGAATTTCAGACAACCGAGCGACGGTGTCGGGCAGCATATCACAGGCGGTACGGCCCGGAACATTATAGAGAACCTGCGGAATATCCACGGCCTCAGCAATCACCTTATGGTGAAGGTAAAGCCCTTCTTGTGTTGGCTTATTGTAGTAAGGGGCTACAAGTAGACATGCATCTGCACCGGCCTGTTGTGCCCGACGAGTCCACTCAATAGCCTCGCGAGTACAGTTAGCACCCGTACCGGCTATCACTGGCACGCGGCCATTAGAATCTTCTACGATCGACGCAATAGTCGCCATGTGCTCCTGCACATCCAATGTCGGCGACTCACCCGTCGTTCCGACGGCTACAATAGCATCAGTACCTTCTTCAATATGCCATTCTACAAGCTGTTTGAGGCCATCCCAATCCACTTCCATGGTATCGGGAATCATAGGGGTTACCAGAGCAACAATACTGCCGGTGATCATCGTGTGCCTCAATATTTGACTGAATGTTTAACTGAATATATGACTGAATTTACGAAGCCGTAATGGTACTGACCCAAGTCAGAGGGCACAAGCATTTGCTGGCAGTTTTGACCTGCCAATTGTTGACATGTTTCGCTCATCACTTGTTCTTTTTTGGATAGGGCTTCTGCTCGCCCTCGGGGCGTGTTTTGAAACGGCGGTGAATCCACATATATTGATCCGGCTGCTCCAGAACAAACTCTTCTATCTTACGGTTAACAGTTTCGGCATCAGCCACATCATCACCAGTAGGAAAGTTTTCTAGTGGCGGATGAATGGTTACCCGATAGCCCTGATTATTGGGCAACCGCACATGGGAAAAAGGTAACACTGCCGCATTGCCTATTTTGGCAAACTTCGCTGTTGCTGTAACCGATGCCGCGGTCACACCAAAAAAATGAGCAAATACACTTTGCTTACGGCCGTAATCCTGGTCCGGGGCATACCAGATAATCCGCCCCTGACGCAGGGCCTTGAACATTCCACGAATATCTTCTCGAGGGTAGACAATCCCTGCAGGGTCACGCACCCGACGTCCTTTACTTTGAACATAGTCATAAACAGCATTTTTATGAGCACGATACATGCCATCAATAGAATGCCTTGAAGACAACGTCGAAGCGCCCACTTCCAAGGTGGTGTAGTGAATGGCCATCAGTAAGGCACCACGCCCCCCTAGCGCCTCTACATGCTCCATCCCTTCCATCTGAACAAGCTTGTTAAGACGCTCCGTAGGCCACCACCAAGCCATCCCAATCTCAAAGAAAGCAATGCCATAATTGGTAAAATTATCACGTAATAATTGCTGTCGAGCTTTCTCATCCATATCAGGAAAGCAGAGCTTCAGATTTATCTCTGCCACTTGGTAGCGATAGCCACCCAATGAATACATGAATACACCCAATTGCTTACCAAGCCACATCAGCACAGAGTAAGGCAACATAACAAGCAGTCGCCAGCAGCCTATACCGAGCCAGGTCAGCCAGTAACGTGGGTGCAGATATGCTCCCTGAAATTGTTGATTACTACTCATGAACCACCAAGGCTATGCACTAAATCAGAGGAGGCATTATAAAGGGGATAAGGCCTAAAAGGGATCGCTATCAAGGCGTTAAAGCAAATCGTCCTAAATTAATCTCTCAACAAGGCATCCAACTGATCAACCACTTCTGCCCAGTCTGAATCTTCCATTAGAGACTCTTCAAGAAAAGCACGCTGGCTTGCCGTCCAAAAATCAGCTTGAATAAGTCGGGGTTCACTATTCAACAACTTGTGCTGAGCTAAAAAGTTTTCAATAGCGGGGCCTTGCGAGGGCAATCCAAGCTGCTCAAACAACACCTGAAGAGTATGAATATTCGTGTCCATACTCTATTTATAGTCACAGCTCTCCAAGAACTCAATGGATTGACACTGTCACTACCCCAATGGTGGTGACATGAATGTGGCCAGACCATTCAATACATCGTCAATTAGAGACGGCTATTGCTAAGCTAGGTTTTTGATATCCACCATCGGGTTAACTTCTGCATCGTAGTCAACACCATCTATATCAAACCCAAACAGATTCAAAAACTCATGTTTGTATTCTTTAAAATCGGTCAGCTCACCAAGGTTATCATTAGTGACACTAGCCCAAGCATCAGCCACTTTATCCTGAATTTCAGGACGAAGTTCCAGCTCATCAACCCGCAATCGCCCCTCTTCATCCAGTCGAGGCGTATCACTATAGAGGCACTCCGTGTAGAGACGGTAAAGCTGCTCGATACATCCTTCATGGCTACCATCTTCTTTCATAACCTTGAATAATAGCGACAGATACAAAGGCATAATGGGAATCGCTGAACTAGCTTGAGTAACGACGGCTTTTAATACAGACACACGTGCATCACCACCAGAAGCTGACAATTGCTCGCGTATACCAATAACCTTTTTATCCAAATCTCGCTTGGCCTGACCAATGGTGCCATCCCAATATAAATCCCAAGTAGCTTTTTCACCCACATAGGTAAATGCCGTGGTTTTTGCACCTTCTGCAAGAACATCAGCGTCACTCAGCGCATCCATCCACATCTGCCAATCTTCGCCGCCCATCACTGCCACAGTATTGGAGATATCTTCATCACTGGCCGCTTCAAGTGTAAATTCCTGAATCTCTTCCTTGTCGGTATTAATACCCCGCAAGGTCACATCCTTACCTATCGGTTTCAACGTCGAATTAAACACCTCGCCCGTTTTCGGATGTTGGCGACGAGGAGAGGCCAAACTGTAAATAACTAAATCCACCTGACCAAGATCAGCCTTAATAGTCTCTATGGTCTTCTGTTTAATCTCATCAGAAAAGGCATCACCATTGATACTCTTGGCGTACAAACCCTCAGCTTCAGCAAACTTATGAAATGCTGCCGAGTTATACCAGCCGGCAGTACCCGGTTTCTTTTCAGTACCCTCTTTTTCGAAAAAGAGGCCCAGAGTCGATGCACCGCAACCAAATGCTGCGCCAATACGTGCTGCCAACCCGTAGCCTGTGGAGGAGCCGATCACTAATACACGCTTGGGCCCATCAATAGGCGCCTGACGTTTGATATAGTCGATTTGGTTTTTGACATTAGTCTCACAGCCCACCGGATGGCTGGTAATACACATAAAGCCACGAACTCTAGGTTTAATAATCATTCCCAATCTCCATAGGGCGCCCTCTCGGGCTACTTGTCAGTTAATTCAATCGGTTTAAATCAGGCCGCAATGATACATTGAAGGTTCTCCTTGACCAAGAAATGTCCTTGGATTAAACGTCTTAAGCCCCAACGTTATCCGAAATTTGGCCTCAAGTGCCTTCACAGCTACTATGATGAAAACAATCGCCAATATAAGAGATGAATGGAACCATGCATCACCAAGAAGCTGTCGCCAAATTAATCCTGCGCTTAACCATTGGTATTCTGATGCTGTTACACGGTATCGCCAAAATCATTAACCCGGGGACACTGGATTTTATCAGCCAAAACTTGTCCGATATTGGTCTCTTTCCGCAGTTAGCCTACGCCGTTTATTTGGGCGAAGTGATTGCCCCACTGATGATTATTGTCGGTTACTACGTCCGCGTTGGTGCCCTGCTCGTGGTGAGCAATATGGTATTTGCCATTCTACTGGTACACAGTGGCCAACTCTTGCAACTCACTTCTCACGGCGGTTGGCAACTTGAGCTTCAGGGGCTATACCTGTTTGGCGCACTCGCCATCATGCTGCTGGGTAGTGGACGATATGCCGTCAGACAGGGCTGACCGTTACATCACTGATAAGGGCATATTCCAGGCTCTCGCTCACATCATGCAAAAATGTGGCAACCCAGCGCCTATCTGGTAGAATTCTTCGCCTTAAATTATCTGCACGTTAAATTATTCCGGCTCCTGCACTACTCACACCATTGGTATATGCAGGGCGCCAACCACTCCAAACAGGACCGTTTGTCATGAATCTTGCTGACAAGGTATTAGCCGTTAATAACGATCTACCCATCCGTACTGATGCTCCGGTACACAGCGGAAAAGTTCGCTCCGTCTACTGGCTCACGCCAGAAGATAGCCAGCGGCTGATCAAAGAACGTGGCTACGATGTGGCTGCCGATGCACCACTGGCTATTATGGTTATCAGTGATCGAATTTCAGCATTCGATTGTATTTGGCACGGTGAAGGAGGTATGAATGGGGTGCCGGGTAAAGGCGCCGCACTGAATGCCATTTCAAACCACTGGTTTAAACTGTTTCGTGAACAAGGGCTGGCTGACAGCCATATTCTGGAAATCCCCCATCCCTTTGTCTGGATCGTTCAAAAAGCCAAACCCGTCATGATTGAAGCTATCTGCCGGCAATACATTACAGGCTCCATGTGGCGCGCTTACGCCAAGGGCGAGCGGGAATTCTGTGGGATTCAGCTCCCGGATGACCTGAATAAAGACCAGAAACTCCCCGAACTGCTGATTACCCCCTCCACCAAAGGCATCCTAAAAGGCCTTCCCGGTGTGCCCGAAGCCGATGACGTCAACATCACCCGTGCGGATATTGAAAACAACGTAAGTGGCTTTAACTTTAGCAGCAAGGCAGATATCGACCGCTACGAGAAACTGCTGAAAGAAGGCTTTGATGTCATCAGTGATGAGCTGGCCAAACTAGACCAAGTTTTTGTGGACACCAAATTTGAATTTGGCTACGTCACCGATAAAGCGGGTAATGAAAAACTGATCTACATGGATGAAGTGGGTACCCCCGACTCCTCACGTATCTGGGATGGCCCCAGCTATCGAGATGGCAAGGTGGTGGAAAATTCAAAAGAGAGCTTCCGCCAGTTATTGCTCAACCATTTCCCCGACCCAGATATCCTGCTCAACAAAGACCGGATGGGCGAGCGAGAGGCTTTGGCCAAAGATAATGCATTACCAGAGTCAGTACTGATGGAAGTGTCAGCCACCTATGTAGCTATCGCTGAAAAAATAACCGACAAAAAAATCGATCTCTCGGAAAACCCCAAAGCAGAGATTATTGAGATACTCGACAAACAATATGGACTGATCATATAACACGCAAAGCAACGGACGGCTTCGCCGTCCGTTGCCTTTGTGTGTTATGTATTGCGACCTAAGCTGGGACCACTTTATTCGCACATGGGCCTTTTTGACCTTGGCCAACTTCGAATTCAACGGCCTGACCATCGCTCAATGTTGCGTATCCTCCGCCCGCTTGAATTTCTGAGTGATGAACAAACAAATCTTTACTGCCATCTTCAGGTGTAATGAAACCGAAACCTTTATCGGCATTGAACCACTTAACTGTACCTTTACTCATTTTCTTTACTCATTTGATTGTTGGTGAAGAATAACCATTATATCCGAAATATCCGAATTCACCAGTTTGAACATAAAGCTAATTTTTCGATAAAGACATATAACGTCAAAAGCAGCGGACGGCGAAGCCATCGGGTTGCTTGCCTTGTCTTATAGGGCAATACACGACACCCTTAAGATTGAAGAGTTCAGCTAAAGGCCAATTTGACGCATTCACCTCACCACACCTTCCAGAACTCTACCTTGTGATGCGCCGGGAGGAGAAATACCTAGTAACGCTGATAGTGTTGGGGCAACATCCACCGGATGAATAAGTCGGCTACTTGTTCTCGCCTTAATCCCACTTCCCGCAAAGATGATGGGCACATGGGTATCATAGCGCCAGGGTGATCCATGCATAGCGGCAATTGGACCTTTTTCAAACATAAACCAGTAAGGTGACTGTACGACATAAATATCACCTGAGCGTAAAGGGTGGTAATTATTCTGAATATTGCGAACAAGCCAATTATCTTGTATCGATGTATACCCGTGTTTCGAGACGGCTAGAGCAATACCTTCGTGCATCATTAGTCCCTCGGCTATAGATTGCATTGCGATAGTTTTATCTAACTTAGACCGAGCAATGACGTCGTCATTCAAGTACAGATAAGGCCTAAAGAAAAAACGGGTAATATTGCTTACACCAAATAAATCTTCACCTATTTTATTGGCTAAAGTGACAACATCCTCTGAGTATAGTCGCCCTACTTTGTATCCTTTGTCGCTGATATATTCAGGCATATCGGCCATACCATGATCAGCAGATAAGACAATCACCGTATTTTTCAGGCCTACTTTTTTATCGATGAAGTTAAACAGGCTTTCAAGTGTGTCATCGAGCTGCCTAATAGAATCCTCATTTTCAAGGCTGTTAGGACCAAAGAAATGATTGACAGCATCGACGCCGGAAAAGCTAATTGATAAATAATCGGGAATATTGTCTTGGCCAAGCCCCTCATTTTCAATAAGCGATTTGGCGAAGTCTAGGGTTAACTGGTGGCCAGCAGGGCTAACAAGCAATCGAGTATAGAATAGAGGATGCTCAGTTGGGCCGTAGGGATGAGGAAAGATGCGACCAAATCCTTTCAGGTCAACTTCATAGGGCCGATCATCCTGATCAGCCAGCCGGTAACTGGAGACTTCATTAAATAGCGCCCATTCCTGATTAGCGTAACGTTCAGACTTTCTTTGTCCATTCCAGTGCTGGACCCAGTCAGGATATTCACTGTAATAATATTGACTACTAATAAAGTCTCCAGTGTTAGTAGAAAACCAAAATGCTTTACCGGTGTGCCCGGCCATTGCTATAGCGGCACGGTCCTTACCAGAGATACCGAAAACCTTTGAACCCTCTCCATAATAAGCAGATAGCGTGTCGCTGAAGGTAGGAACAAGAATAGCTTTGGGTGAGCGGCCTTTAGAGCGAGCCAGTTTTTGTGAAGGGTCGACCTGCGCTTGTTCTTTCTCAGTTTTGCGTGTTGGGAGTAACGGGGAGTCTGGATCCTCAACATTGTATGCCAACTCCTTGGTCTTGTAATCAAACCAAACATTGCCAGTCATTCCATGAACTGAAGGGGTCGCTCCTGTTGCCAGCGTGGTGTGTCCAACGATGGTTTCAGTATTAGCGTGTTGGTAGTGAGCATTGGTATAGACTGCTCCATTTTTTAGCAAATAGTTAAAGCCCCCTTTGCTAAATCGTTCGGGTGAACGATTTAGCAAATCTGCTCGTAGACCATCAATGGTAATTTGTAATACAAGCTTCGTATTTGAGGCCGCATGTGTTGGGCTGACCAGTATGGCTATTAGAAAGAAACTCGCCAACCTAAAACATCGGCCTATAGTCTTTTTGGGGTTCATACCAATCCTCCAAAAATGAACCACGGGGGAGACATGTATTTCATATTACTCGGCAAAAACCACGCCAACATCAGTCGCATATTCGTTCCAAGCGGTCTTGAGAATCTCTAGTTTCTCGGGCATTGCCTGTGCTAAGTCCTCGGCTTCACCAGGGTCGTCGACCACATTGAACAACTCCCATTCGCTGTTTCCAAAGGGCGGTGAGACAGAAACTGCCTTAAAGTCGCCCTGTCTCATCCACCGGCCATTACCCAATTCACCACCGATGAATTCTTCCGGGCGGTATAGCCTACTTCCCGTCCCATCCAGCAAGCCGCGCATTGATCGACCACGCGGCGCCTCTACTGGATGGCCCTGAATATCGCCCGGATATTCCACCCCTGTCATGTCGAGAATGGTGGGTAAAATGTCCCAGACATAGGTGAAAGCATTACTGCGTTGGCCGCTTTTAATGCCGGGACCTGCTATCAGCAGCGGTACGCGGATACCACCTTCGCCTACGGTCAGTTTAAATTTATCCAGTGGGCCGCTGGAACCACTGGCAAAACCCGGGCCATAAGCGTAGTTAGATCCCGGGTGCCCTATATTCTCTAGATCATGATTAAACTGACTTCGAAATTCTGGACCGGCAGCACCCGGGTAGTCATCGGAATAAAATGGGTTCGCCCCATTATCAGAGAGAAATATGATGACAGTGTTGTCATATTCACCGATATCCTTGAGAAAGTTCACAACACGACCGTAGTGGTAGTCCATGGCATCGAGCATGCCCGCATAGACTTCCATGCCACGCGCTTCCAATGCTTGCTCATCCGCACTGAGATCCTTCCATGGTTTGATCACAGGGTGTGGGTCAGCCCGCTGCGCATCCTGCGGAACCACACCGATGTCCTTAGCAGCTTGCCAGCGCTTAGCTTTAAATGCCTCGTATCCCTCATCGTAGTCGCCGCGATACTTTGACAGCCAGGGTTCCGGAACATGCACCGGGTCATGCACTGCGGTAAATGAGAGGTAAGCGAGAAACGGCTTGCCATCACCACGATTCTTGCGAATCGAATCCATGAGGAAGTCCGCGTAGTTTTTACTCGAATAGAAGTCGGCTGGTAACTGATCAAGTAGTGCACCATCCTGCGAGTACTTCGCCGGATCGTCCATCGGTAAGATGCCAAGCATGTCGGACCAGTGACTGGAGCCGCCGACTAACATGGAAAAACTGCTCTCGAAACCACGATCAAAAGGCAACTTACCCGGTTCGTGACCCAGATGCCATTTCCCTGACATGTAGGTGTGGTATCCACCACCGCGGAGTACTTCTGCCAGTGACGCGACCCGGTCATTCAGATGTCCTTCATAGCCAGGTTGTCCACGCTGATTCTCAACCAGCATTTCTGCCATGGTGCCCAGTCCGGCAATGTGGTTATCATTACCGGATAGCAGCATCGACCGTGTTGGTGAACAGCTCACCGAAACATGGAAGTCCGTGAATGTAACACCCTGCTGTGCAAGTGCATCGAGGTTTGGGGTGTCTATTTCACCGCCGAAACTACCAATGTCAGTCCAGCCCATATCATCGGCCATTACAAGTAGAATATTCGGGCGCGATAATTGTTTATCACCAAGTTCGGCGACGGCCACTACCTCTTGATCGTCAGCAGTCGAAATTGGGACCTGAGACTCCCCACAACCGCCGAGCAATAGTATTGCTATCAATAGAGAGAGCTGAGCCGTAGACATTTTTGGATTTACCATACCGCACTTCCTTTAGATCTAAACCATTTGGAAAATATAGCAGGTTTTTTCAAGACGGCACTTAGGTTTTTGTAATGCGGGCTGTAAGTGTAAACATTTCAACGTGGAGACTGTTAAAGGAAGTAGTGACATTTGATGACAGTTATCGTTTTATTTTTCAGCTGTGCTGAGCGGTAACTAGTCGTTAATATAAAGACGTGGTGTCCTCTGAGGCATTCGGGTTAATAACTCATAGCTGATAGTGCCTGCACAGGCAGCGATTTCATTGACGGACAAGCCAGCCCCCCAGAGAATGACTTCGTCTTCAATCGCCACATCTGGCAAGTCCGTCACATCAACGGTAATCATATCCATAGATACCCGCCCCACCATCGAGCAGCGCTGGCCGTTAATTAACACGGGTGTGCCACTGGGTGCCTGGAGGGGATAACCGTCACCATACCCAATGGCCACAGTCGCAATACGTGTGGGTCGTTCCGCCTTCCAGGTGGCGGCATAACCTACGGTCTCTCCCGGCTGAATATCGCGCAGGGCAATAACCGCAGACTTAAAGGTCATCACGGGTAAAAGCCGATCAGCATCGGGATGTGGTGTGGAAAAAGGTGAGCTGCCATAGAGCATAATACCCGGGCGATTCCAGCCAGCTCTTGTTTCTGGGCAGCCGATTAAACCGGCAGAATTGGCAAAACTTTTTGGTGCATGCAAGTCATCGGCAGCTTGTGTCAAACGGGCCAATTGAATCGCGGTAAAATCGTTCTCAAGGTCATCTGCACAGGCAAAATGTGTCGCGACAACAATGTCACCAGCCACATTATTACTGGTAGCCATTTCTCTGTAGGTCGAGGCCAGCTCATCCGGTGTTATACCAAGGCGGTGCATTCCTGTATCAACAAATATCCATGCCCTTAACGGTGTACTTAGGTCGGCATTGAGGATTGCCCTCTTCTGCTCTTGATTGACCACCGCCAACGAAAAGTTTTGCTCAGCAGCGACACTAATTTCATCATTAGAAAATGCGCCCTCAAGCAAATGGATCGGATTTTTAATACCGGCTTCACGCAACTCAATGGCTTCTTCAATACAGGCAACCCCAAACGCTGGGACCAAGTCGGTCAATGCTTGGGCAACGGGTACAGCACCATGACCATAGGCATTGGCCTTGATAACGGCCATGGTTTGAGATTTAGGTGATAGGCTATTGGCCAACTGGCAGTTATAGCGTAGCGCCTCAAGGTCTATTAGTGCTTTTGCTGGTCTGGACATAGTGTTATCTGTATTACTCGCAACCTGTTACACAGGCTTTTTATTTGAATCTTATTATTCAAGCCTTCTGGAAAACTACAGAAAATCTGCCCTGCTCACAAGCGGCTAATAATTTAATTTACCTGCCGAATAAATTGTCTGTGCCACCAGCCATACATCACCTATGTTGCCATGGTTGATCGGTTTACCATCAACCTCGATCACAGGAACAACCTCCTTGGAAGAACTAGTCACCCAAACCTCATCGGCATCGAAGACTTCATCCATAGTCACCGCACGCTCTTCTACGGGAATGGAACCCTCTTTACGCAGCAGGTCCAGCAGAATATGCCGAGTGATTCCTGGCAAAATTTGATTATCCAGTGGAGGGGTAATCACCACGCCGTTTTTAACGATGTAGGCATTACAGGCGCTGGCCTCTGTCAGCTCGTTATTTTCGTTGTAAAGCAATGTCTCGTTGGCACCCTGTTGGTAGCCATGCTGAAAATGCATGACATTACCCAGTAGAGCGGTGGATTTAATTTGGCAACGCTCCCAACGCAAATCACGACTGGTCGCCACTTTGTAGCTCATGGCTTTCGATTTATCCGCCACTGGTTCCGCTGGAATGTCAAAAGCAAAGGCAAACACTGTGGGTTCTACATCCTCGGGGTAGGCATGAAACCGTTTTGTATCGGCTCCACGGCTAACGTGCAGGTAAAGCGCCAGGTTGCCTGAACCATTTTTTTCTATCAGGTTATCGCAGACTTCTTTCCATTGCTGGTGTGACCAGCCCAGTTCGATACCAACAGCCTCCATCCCATTGTTCATACGGTCAATATGCGGTGCAAAACCGATCAGTTGTCCGTTATAGGATGGCACGACTTCATAAATGCCGTCACCAAACAGAAAACCCCTGTCCATGGGCGAGATTTTTGCCTCAGCCATCGGCAGGTAATCACCATTTAGATAAACAATACTCATCGAATCACCTTAATTGCCAGTCCCTTGCATTTCTGTCGAATGCCAGTCTGTATTGATTATAGACACTGCGTTTTCAACGCACCGATATTAC
>JBALVP010000189.1:0-2501 GCA_036961395.1 Porticoccus sp. | reverse complement strand
CCATTCAGAGGGTGAGGCGTTGTTGGATGAAGCCCTGAAAGATTTGGAAAGTGAATTTGATGGCCGTTTTGTCCGAGTTCACCGCAATGCCTTAGTTTCTATACCTCATATAGAGGGACTGGATCGTAATGTGGATGGGCAGTATTTTGTGCGATTGCAGGGCTTGGATATCCGTCCACAGGTTAGCCGGCGTCATGTATCTCCACTGCGCAAATTGTTGGAGCAGATGTAGACGTTTTATTACTCGCTAACGTTTCAGTCTTCCTGTTTTCTGATCCACGACACTGCTGAGCCAGCATGGGTGTCAAAGCATCAATCTGCTATGATCCCTACTTTAATTAAAGTTGGTAATTATCTTTCATGGCTACTCCTTCACTTCGTATTGCAACCCGAAAAAGTCCGCTGGCTCTTTGGCAGGCG
Organism: Porticoccus sp.; assembly: GCA_036961395.1. Taxonomy (GTDB): domain Bacteria; phylum Pseudomonadota; class Gammaproteobacteria; order Pseudomonadales; family Porticoccaceae; genus Porticoccus. Next base: position 2,081 of record JBALVP010000189.1, on the reverse strand, counting down.
GAATATGTCAAAGCGCACCTTCAGCAGCTTCACCCAGAATTAATCGTAGAGCTGGTTGGTTTTACCACCAGGGGTGACAAAATTCTTGATACGCCCTTGGCTAAGGTGGGTGGCAAGGGGTTGTTCGTCAAAGAGCTGGAAGTGGCTTTGTTGGAAGGGCATGCAGATATTGCCGTGCATTCCATGAAGGATGTGCCCATGGAGTTTCCAGAGGGGCTGGGACTCACGGTAATTTGTGAGCGAGAAGATCCTACGGATGCCTTTGTCTCTAATCAATTTGAGCGATTGGAGAATTTGCCAGCAGGAAGTCGTGTTGGTACATCAAGTCTGCGTCGGCAAACCCAGCTTAGAGAACGTTTTCCCTCACTTGAGATCCTTGAACTGAGGGGCAACGTGAATACCCGGTTGGCCAAGCTCGACAAAGGAGAATATGACGCCATTATTCTTGCGACTGCTGGTTTGGTCAGGCTTGGAATGGTGGATCGTATTCGTCAGAGAATTGCACCGGAACAATCCTTGCCTGCAGGTGGGCAAGGTGCTGTCGGCATTGAATGTCGCCTGGATGATGCACGAGTGAGATCACTACTTGCACCTTTGCATCATCTACGGACAGCACAGTGTGTACTAGCAGAGCGGGCAATGAATCGCCATTTGCAGGGTGGTTGCCAAGTGCCCATTGCCTGTTATGCCATCCATCAAAATGAGAATGAAATCTGGCTGAGAGGCCTGGTAGGTTCTCCGGATGGCAAACAGGTGATTAGGGATGATCTACTGGGTGACGTCAGTGATCCTGAGTCTTTGGGTGTGGCGCTTGCGAAGCAGCTCCTGGAGCAGGGTGCCGGTGAAATTCTTAAAAATGTCTATGGAGAGAGCTGATCTGTGACGGCGTTGAAAGGGCTGCGTGCGTTACTGGTGCGACCAGAGCAGAGTGATGACCTTTTTGCTCGTCAGCTAGTAGAGGCAGGAGCAACGTTATACCGCTACCCTGTGATGTTAATTACACCTCTGGCAGAGGTGTCTGAAATAAATCAGATTAAATCCCACATTCTTAATATTGATCAGTACCAGATAGCTATCTTCATTAGCAGGACAGCGGCTCACCTGGGTACAGAGTGGCTGGCACGCTATTGGTCTGTACTGCCTGAGAGCTTGCCGCAAAATCTTCGCTATTATGCGGTGGGAAAAAGCACCGCAGCCTTATTGGGAGAGCAAGGGATTGACGCTGAGGTACCGGAACAAGCATTTAACAGTGAAGGGCTGCTTTCGCTGCCATCCTTGAATAATATTGCCGATGAAAAAGCACTGATTTTTTCAGGAGAAGGGGGGCGAACCCTCTTAGCGGATACTTTGATTCAGCGCGGAGCCAGTGTCAGCGAATGTGAACTTTACCGTCGTGAGCCAACCACCGAATTTTCTGACCAGATTGTTGAGTTGTTGGCTGCGGGGGCGCTTGATTTGGTGATTGTTCATAGCGGTGAGCTATTAAAAAATCTGTTGGCGATTGTCCCTGAAAGTCAGCGGTCCGCCTTGGTGAAGCTACCCTTATTGGTACCCAGTGAAAGAGTAGCTGATATCGCTAAGAACTCAGGTTTTCAGGCCGTCATTTGTGCTGGGTCAGCATTGCCTGAGGACATGGTTTCAGCCCTGCGAGGGTGGTACAGTAGTTCGCATTAACACGGGACAATTGAAATTTTTCTACCATGGTTTTGACAGGTTTGTGGCGTAGCATGAGTAGAGTATTGATTTAGTGTTCAGGAAAATAAGTAGTTAACTAGGGATCCTTCATGCAAGAGCCCCTGATTTAGGGACATTGTTTAGGGACGTTGTTTAGAGGCATGGGTAGCCAGCTGCAGGAATTGAGTCAGTGAATAGCGATATAAGTAGTGGCAATAATAGTACCGGCAATAGCCCGGAAGACAAGAAAAGCACTGAGGGCGAAATGAAGAAGCTTTCTTCAGTATCCCAGCATAAGGATGATCCTCAGTCTGAAGCCGTTGCTAGCCCGAGTAAAGCTTCAACATCAGAATCTAAAGAACCCTTAAAGAAAAGTGCCCCGTCAAAGGAAAATACACCGTCTCCGG
>JBALVP010000188.1:0-2505 GCA_036961395.1 Porticoccus sp. | reverse complement strand
TGGATCAATTCCGGTGGACTTGGCACTATGGGCTTTGGTTTGCCTGCAGCTATGGGGGTGCAGCTAGCTCACCCAGATGCGGCTGTCGCTTGTGTGACGGGTGAAGGTAGCATTCAGATGTGTATTCAGGAGCTATCGACCTGTACGCAGTATGGCCTTCCGGTAAAAATTATTAATCTCAACAACCAAGCGTTGGGTATGGTGCGCCAATGGCAGGATATGCAATACAGCAGCCGTTATTCATCCAGTCTTTATGAAGATTCTCTACCGGATTTTGTTAAGTTGGCAGAATCCTATGGTCATGTGGGAATCCGCGTAACCAACTTTGATGAGCTTGAAGAGAAAATGGCGGAGTGTTTTAGCCTGAAGAATCGAGTGGTCTTTATGGACATTTGTGTGGATCGTTCTGAGCACGTTTATCCTATGCATGTGGCCCCTAATGGTTCTATGCGTGATATGTGGTTGAGCAAAACGGAGCGCACCTGATGAGACGTATACTTTCAGTATTGATGGAAAATGAACCTGGCGCACTGTCTCGGGTTGTGGGTTTGTTTTCTCAGCGCGGCTATAACATTGATACGCTCACAGTAGCGCCGACAGAGGATCAGACGTTGTCTCGTCTGACGATGACGACTCACGGTAATGATCAGGTGATTGAGCAGATCACCAAACATTTACACAAATTGATCGATGTGGTCAAAGTGGTTGATTTGACCGAAGGACCGCATATTGAGCGTGAACTGATGTTGGTGAAAGTGAAAGCCAATGATTCACAGCGAGCAGAGATCAAGCGTTGTGTGGATATTTTCCGTGGTCAGATAGTTGATGTAAATGCGAATGCTTATACATTACAGATTGTGGGTAACAGTGATAAACTCGACGCCTTTGTTCAGGCCATCGGCGATGCCGATATTCTTGAGCTCGTTAGGTCAGGCGTGTCTGGCTTAGCACGCGGTGAAAAATCATTGCGGCTTTAGCTTTTATAGGGAGGGCTTTTTGTGCAGGTAAAGAGGGGCTCTCTTGGTAATTCATACATTTAGATTTAAAACCATAGATTGAAAACATAGGTGTAAACATGCAAGTTTCTTATGACAAAGACTGTGACCTCTCCATTATCCAAGGTATGAAGGTCTCCATTATTGGTTATGGTTCTCAGGGCCACGCTCATGCTCTTAACCTGAAAGACTCAGGTGTAGATGTAACTGTTGGTCTGCGAGCTGGTTCAGCTTCTGCCGCAAAAGCTGAGGCTGCCGGCCTGGCTGTGAAAAATGTACCAGAAGCCGTTGCTGGCGCTGATTTGGTGATGATTTTGACCCCTGATGAATTCCAATCTCACCTCTATAGAGACGAGATTGAACCAAATCTTAAGCAAGGCGCTACCATGGCTTTTGCTCATGGCTTTGCTATTCACTACAACCAAGTTGTGCCTCGTGCAGACTTGGACGTTATCATGATTGCGCCTAAAGCGCCTGGACACACAGTTCGCAGTGAGTTCACTAAAGGCGGAGGTATTCCTGACTTGGTAGCGATTCACCAAGATGCTTCGGGTAATGCCAGAAGCGTGGCCATGTCTTATGCCAGCGGTGTTGGTGGTGGTCGTACCGGTATTATTGAAACCACATTCAAAGATGAAACAGAAACGGACCTATTCGGTGAACAAGCCGTGCTGTGTGGTGGTACGGTTGAACTGGTAAAAGCAGGCTTTGAAACATTGGTTGAGGCGGGTTACGCGCCAGAAATGGCCTACTTCGAGTGTCTCCATGAACTGAAACTGATTGTGGATCTGATGTACGAGGGTGGCATTGCCAATATGAACTACTCGATCTCCAACAATGCGGAGTACGGTGAGTACGTTACTGGCCCTAAAATTATCAATGATGAGTCCCGTGCAGCGATGCGCAATGCTTTGAAAGATATTCAAAACGGTGAGTATGCCAAAATGTTCGTTACTGAAGGTGCGATGAATTACCCTTCTATGACGGCCTATCGTCGTAACAATGCAGCGCACCCTATTGAGCAGACGGGTGCTAAACTGCGTTCTATGATGCCGTGGATTGCAGCTAACAAGCTGGTTGATAAAGAAAAGAACTAAGCCTTAGTATCAAGTCATCTGATATAACTTGATTTAAGAACCGCGCTACGGCGCGGTTTTTTTGTCTTAACCTTTGGTGTTTAATACCCTTAGTCATCTCCTGTAAAGAAGTGCTGATGCAGGTGGGTAATTAATAGAATCGCTGAGAGTGAGTCGGTGATCTTGGCAAAGTAAGAAATTAAAGGGCTAATAATGGTGGATAACAACAATCACAATGTAGAACCGAATGGGGAAACTCCTCAGCCGGTTGTTGATGACAGTGCCCAGCCTCCCCAGCATGAGAAGGCTCGTCATAAAGGAATTTTTCTACTGCCAAACTTGTTTACCACCGGTGCTATGTTTGCTGGTTTTTATGCCATTTTGGCAGGCATGGATGGCAAGTTTGAGGCAGCTTCCATCGCTATTTTTGTGGC
>JBALVP010000187.1:0-2515 GCA_036961395.1 Porticoccus sp. | reverse complement strand
CGAAGATCATCAGAAGATGGTGGCAAATAGTGAGTTTAGAGTGATTAACAGCCCTTGGGGGCATTTGGCTCTATTGGGTATGGACCCGAAATATATGGAACAGGTTAATCGGCACTTAGCTGAATTGTTGGCGATAGCCGTTGATTAACACCGAGAGAGTTATGGTAAGGAGATCCTCATGAGACCCGGCAGTTCTTCTAATAAACTCGACAATGTCGTTGCCGAAGCCCGTCGTGCCCGTGAAGACAGGGAAAAAGGCTATCGCGAAAAGTCACTGAAAATGTACCCTTGGGTCTGTGGTCGTTGTGCCCGTGAATTTACCCGGCAGAACCTGAGTCAGTTGACGGTTCATCATCGGGATCACAATCATGATAATAATCCCTCAGATGGCAGTAACTGGGAGTTGTTGTGCCTCTATTGTCATGACAATGAGCATTCACGTTACACAGAAGTAGACAGTGGTAATACCTCAACAGATATCGAGAAAACTGCCGCCACCCACAATCCCTTTGCTGGTCTTGGTGCCATGCTAAAGGGTAAGTAATAGCCCTTACACCTAAGGGGACAGCTCAAGTTGATGAGTTGTCTGGCTTTTTGATATTCAATGTATTCTGTTAATCAGAAGTCGATCGGCTCTGCCGGCGCAGGGTCTTCTTACCTGCCGCCGGCTTACTTACAGAAAATTGGAAAGACTTTTATCCATGAGAAACTAGTCTTTTTTGTATAGCGTTCTGACGTAGGCTGCAACATCCCTGATGTCATATTCTGAAAGCTCACTAAACCAGCCCGGCATGAACTCACCTCGACCCATCGAAATGACATGTACTAGCTCGGTATCAGAGATGTTAGCGCTGTCTTTCGTGGTGTAGTTGATCATTGTTGCATTCAGTAGCCCGGCAAGAATTCCGTCACCTTTACCTTCTTTGCCGTGACAGGCGATACAGTTACGAAGAAATACGGTTTTGCCGTTCACTGAATTACCTAGGGTTTGTAGCCCGGTTGGATTTAGTCGTATATAGGAGGCAACATCCTTAAGTGCTCTCTCATTTAATCGTGTGTCCCATTTTTCAAATTTGTCATCCATCGTGCTGTAGTTCACAATCGTTTCGATCAACTTGGCTTCACTCATCTGTGTATATTTTGGAGTAGTAAGGTCTGGGATGCGATCCGTTAGTTCCAATTGTTTTGCCACGGCGCCACCGCCTTTTCCTCTAGCTCCGTGACACACAGCACAGGTGCTGTAGTAAATACCCTTGCCGCTAATATAGGATCCTCGTAAGCTCAGCGTATGTATATAGGTAGCAATTGCGGTAATTTGTTTGGCATTCAATGTGCCCCCCCAGGCGGGCATTAATGATGGTTTTCGGTTGTAACCGGCGATTAGCATTGCCAGCTCTTTTGTTTCCATTCCACCATATTTCCTGTCGGTAAGGTCTGCCACAGATTCTGTAATGCCTAGTTTTATTGCCAAGCTACCATTACCTCTGCCTGTTGCGCCATGACACAAAAAGCAATAGGAATTAAACAGCTGTCGCCCCTCCGATGAGGGATTCTCATCAGATGCCATGGTTTGTGTCCCAAAACCAAGTGAGAGGGTGGTCAGAGCTGTGAGTAGCAGAATCTTTTTTAACATTGTGGTTTTTCTGGAAAAGTAGTTTTTATGCTTTACTCGCATGGTAACCCCCAATTTTTAGTTGTTTTGGTTTGCAATGGACTTAGTATAGAACATATATTTAAGTTTATGCTGAGACGTCAATGCGATCCGTAAGCAGCCCACAACGTAAGGGCTGGTGTTGATTGGTGTACGCAACATAGTATTTAGTCGCGGTTCTCCAGGAAGCGGGTCGATAGTTTTAGCGCGCATTTCTATGCGGCTTATTAGCGGGCTTGCCTCCTGTTGAATGTTTTCCAGTAGTACGTTTCTTATTCTTTCCGCTGGGTTTATCGCCAAGGGGGCTCTCTCCCGAGCGCTGCCTGTCTTTGAACTCTGGTTTTGGTTTTTTCGGTTTCTTGGGCTTCCTAGGTTTCCTGAGGCGCAGGTCTAACTTTGATTCTGGAATATTGTGGTTTGGCTCAAAGCCATCAACCAGTTTGCGGGTTAATAGCCGCTTTATGAGTCGCTCAATTTCTGTGAGCTGCTTGAATTCATCGGCGCTGACCAGAGACACAGCCTGCCCCTTTAAGCCTGCTCGGCCAGTGCGTCCAATGCGATGTACATAGTCCTCTGCCACAATAGGTAGATCAAAATTAACGACCTGTGGCAGTTGGTCTATATCTAGGCCCCTGGCTGCTATGTCGGTGGCGACTAAAATCTTTACGGAGCCGTTTTTAAAGTCTGACAGGGTCTTGGTTCTAACAGCCTGGCTTTTATCGCTATGAATTGCTGCGGCGTTAATACCTTCATTATGCAAATATTTGACGAGCTGGTTGGCCCCTTTTTTTGTCTTGGTGAAGACCAGTACTTTTCCCCATTTATTATGGTGAATCAGTTCAATAAGTAATGCCGGTTTTTGCT
>JBALVP010000186.1:0-2538 GCA_036961395.1 Porticoccus sp. | reverse complement strand
GCTTGCTTAGTATTTACTATGGTTTTTTTCACCGCTCAGGGTGCTCGACAAGGAGACAACATCCTCGCGGCCAATGCCATCTTACTGCAATTACTATTACTGGTGGCCTATACCCAAGACGGGTTTGCTCATGCTGCAGAGTCACTTACAGGACATACTATAGGTACGAACGACCTCGATAGCTTTTACGCTATCTGCAAAGAAGTTATCTTTTGGGGATTGGGTATTTCCTGTATGGCCACCGTCGTCTACCTCCTTTTCCCTGAGTCCATCATTGCTATTTTCACCGACCTTCCCGAAGTGGCCACTGAAGCCCGACACTATTGGCCATGGCTCACAGCCTTGCCTTTGGCAGGGCTGCTCTGCTTTGCCGCTGATGGAATTTTTATCGGTGCAGGGAAAACCCGAGCAATGCGAGACACCATGTTACTGGCTGCCTTTGGCCTGTTTCTGCCCATATGGTATTTTTCTCAGTCACTAGGCAATCATGGGCTTTGGCTGGCCTATCTCAGCTTTCTCGTTATTCGAAGTCTACTCATGAGCGGTATGTTCATTCATTACAGCCGGCAGTCGCTTTGGGCTCCAAACAAAACCTGACAACCACAAACACGACCTTCTTATGCAAAGATGTTCTTTGCCTTTTCGCTCCCCTCAACTAACTTTGGTATATGGATACTGTCAACATTCGCCAAGCCATCGCCACAGCTAGAGCTCACGAGAACGCCACAAGCCAGTTAGCCCAGCTACTAAAGGTTAGAGCCAGCAGTCTTCACCATTCCGTTCAGCTTCCCTCACAAAACATTGTTCCTGCATTGCTCAACTTCATTATTCATTACATAGAACAGGTTCCTGAGTTTATCGATGCTGTCGACACCATCGCCGATGAATGTGACATAACGGACTATACCGAGCCAGTCATCTCTATTGCGAAGGAGTTCTTTATCCAACCCCCCAATTTGATTGAAGGACACGAAGGACTAAATGCTTTAATGGATGAATCTTATCTGGCTCACCGGCTGATTGAGGAGGTCAATGATCGCTTCATGTCCTGCTATAACACGCCCTTGGTACCAATGGATATGACTCGCTCAAACCTCATCATTCACCACCTGATCGGAGAACCCTTTGCCAACCGGCTAGATCAAGCAGTACATCTGATTACGGATAACTTGCAGAGCCATGACCTGGTATTTGTCCCGGATGCTTGCAAGGAAGATAGAAGCCACCGCTGGGCAAACGACCTTCAAAGATGGCCATGCCTAGTTGATAACCTCTCTGTTAATTTACTACTGAACGGACAGACTGTCCGTATCATGATTCACTAATTTGAATTGCCCGGATCAATCAGCCTAACCGGTTTTGTTTCAGCCCGCTTTTCTTCCTCCGTAAGATTCACCCTCGTTTCCAACTCTTTAGGTTCACTCTGTAGGAACATCTGCTCCTTAAAACCACAGCCCACACATTCACGGAAGTCCTTGTCGTCTTCACTGAACACCATCAACTTATCCATTTCACTGCATCTAGGGCAGATCGCTCCGGCAATAAAACGTTTTTTGGCTTTAAACATATCTTCTCTTCTAACTAAAAATAACATTTACCCCCTGTGGCTGAAGCAACGAAATCACTTGAGGCTTCCGGAGGTATAGCTATTATAACGTTAAGTATCACTGATCACGGAACAGCATCATGACCGACAATATTAGATCTCACAAAGGCATCACTCCAACTCTAGGAAACAAGGTTTATATTGACCCCGCAGCCACCGTGATTGGCAATGTCACCCTGGGTGATGATGTCTCTGTATGGCCTGGCGCTGTCATCCGGGGCGATATGCACAGTATTTCTGTGGGCAACCGCTCCAACGTACAGGACAGAGCTGTACTACATATCACCCATGCCAGTGACTTTAACCCCGGCGGCTGGCCTCTCACCATTGGTGATGACGTTATTATTGGTCATGGCGCCATTTTACATGGGTGCACTTTAGGTAGCCGGATTCTGGTGGGAAATGGCGCAATTGTTAATGATGGTGCCGTGGTGGAAGATGAAGTCATTATTGGCGCGGGAACGGTGGTCCCCCCCGGAAAGCGGCTGGAAAGCGGCAACCTTTACGTGGGCAATCCCTGTCGGTTATTACGTACTGCCTCAGATGCTGAACGAAAATTCTTTACCTATTCACCACAAAACTACGTAAAACTAAAAGACCAATATTTGGCCGAGCAAGCGGATGACTGGCGCAATGCCGTGGAATGATTGAAGCCAAAAACTGAGAACTTTGTACAAGGGCTATTTGCTCTCTAACAAATCCTTGTAGCCACCTTCATTGCTGGTATTAAAATATCCCATGCCTTCCAGCTCCCACTGGGCAATGCCCGCCCGACGACCACTGCCACAGTAAAGCTTAATAGCGGTCTTTTTATCCGGGGCAAACTCAATGATTCGCTCCGCAATGTCTATGTGGGGGATATTTATGGCCTGCGGCAAGTGCCCTGAATCGTACTCAGATGCCGATCGAGCATCGATCCACAATACTTCCGC
>JBALVP010000185.1:0-2540 GCA_036961395.1 Porticoccus sp. | reverse complement strand
TGCGGGCTTGCATAAATAATTGATGGCACCCATTTTTATCGCTTCTACGGCGGTGGAAATACTCGAGTAACCTGTGAGAATCAGCATTTGTATATTGGGGTTAACCGCTTTTAGCTGGGGCAGTATATTTAACCCAGATTCTGTTTCTAATTTGAGATCAACGACCGCTTGTTGAGGTTGGTGTTGTGTGCATAATTTAACCGCCTCCGTGGCAGTTTCTGCTGTGAATACCTGGTACCCACGGCGTGTCAAAGCCCTGCTGAGAATACTGGAAAAGGTCGAATCATCATCCACAATAAGTAGGGTTTGAAGGGTGGTAGTGTGAAAGGTTTTTTCGCTCATGACTCTAGACTTACGACGGATTCACCTGCTAGTGGAAGCACTACTCGGGTGAGTGTTCCTCGGCCTTCGGCGGGGCTTATGGTGACTTTCCCACCGTAGCGATTGATGGAAGCCTGGGTCAAAAACAGCCCAAGGCCCATGCCATCAGGTTTCTCTGAATGAAATGGTTTGCCCAGTGTTTCCTGTTGTTTCTGAGTGATACCCTCGCCGTAATCTCGGATATTGAGTTCGACTGTTTTTGTGTTCCAGAATAGGGCCACATCCACCTGTTCCGGGCTGGCATCTGCAGCGTTATTGAGTAGGTTGGTGAGTGATTGAGCCACGGTGGGGTGAAAGCTGGTTTTACACTCTGGAAGGTGATCTGCGTAGTGGATATTTGCTTGGGTTTTGGGGCGCATGACCTGCCAGCGTTCCAGTAACTTGTGGAAATATTCACGTATCGGTTTAACCTCAAGGCTATTTGTAGCAGATTCCGCAGTGGTGACCAGTTGTTTTAATGTGGTGCGACACTGCTCAATTTGTTGTTGCAGAATTGACAGGTCATCACTGAGCTCCGGCTTTTCGTCCCTCATCTCATCCACAAGAATTTTCATGGTGTTTAGTGGGGTACCCAGTTCATGTGCGGTGCCAGCCGCCAGTGTGCCAATACCTATCACCTGTTCATCTCGGAGCTGATCCTCCCGCTGTTGAGCCAGTTTTACTTCTTGTTGTTTGAGTGTGCTGGCCATGCGGGTGACAAAGTAGGTGATTAACAGGGCGCTCACCACAAAATTGCACCACATGCCCAAAATGTGCAAATTATTACTGCTGTCATGGTGATTCCCTTGTTCCATGGCTGGGCGATAGTGCTGGGATAGGGAGGTAATTCACTAATAGCCAGCTGTAGGCGCCCAGTGATAGCAGAGCGATGCTCCATGTATATCGTAAGGGAAGTGTGGTTGCCGCGATGCTGATAGGAACGAGGTAGTACGAGACAAAGGGGTTAGAGGCCCCGCCACTAAAATACAGCAGGGCGGTGAAGAAAAGAATATCAATGAATAAGTGACTGAAGAATTCAAGTTCGGTAATGGCCGGGCCTTGAAAGGAGCGCCACCAAGTGGCTGCAATGACGATACCGTAAAAAGCCAGTACGACACTCAGGGTGACGACAGGTAAACCGATATCCTGAATTTGACTAAAAAAAAGGAGGGCCAATAATTGGCCCCCAAGAGCGATGTTCCTGATGATGCTCAGTTGGCGAAGGTTTTGCCTTGCCGCTGAGATAATTAATGTGTCATGTGTTGCCATTCCATTATGGTATCAGATGATTCTATTAACCGTTGAGCCGGTGACCAATTTAGTCCGTTACCAGTTAAGTGATAGTGAGACGTAAACATTTCTTCCTGATCCTGCCAGTCTGTCGCCAACAGCAATATCGCTATCACTGTTTCGGTTATAACCCGCTAAGTGATCTTCATAGCGGTTATCAAACAGGTTTTCTATACCACTGGAGAAGGTTAGTTGTTCGGTTAATCGATAACTACCCGATAAGTTGATAACCCCGTAACCAGAGGTTTCTTCTTCTTCATTGAATTCTGAGACCTTGTTTTGTTTGGCGTAGAGAACAGACTCAATTTTTAGCTTTAGTTCATTCTTTTTATACAAAAGAGCAAGCCGGTTATTGAGAGGTGCAATGCGGTAGAGGTCGTCATTACTATCATCCCGTTTGCCACGGACATAACTCAAGTTGCCCTCCAGGCTAAAACTGTCAGACAGTGCATAACCGTAGCCCATATCAAGGCCATACATTTTGGCGTCAATATTATCGAACATCAGGGCCGGTTTACCACTCATCATCATACTGACCATATTGGCGGTCATATCTGAGGCGGGGACACCTTGAATGTAGTCGTCGATATAGCGATAGAAGACTTGAGGGGTTGCCCAAGTTCGGCTGGACTCCCAGTCAACACCCAAAGTAATTTCATTGGAGGTTTCTTTGTCGAGTCGAAGGTTACCAATGTAGCTACGGCCATCGGCTAAACCGCCAGTAGCAGGAAGCGGTAGCCAGAGATAACGTTCTTGATAGGAGGGTGCGCGATTTTTACGGCTCAAGCCTACATTGAGCGTAGTACTACTGCTGAGTGGCAGGCTGCCATTAAACACTACATCAACGTTGTGGTAATCCTTATCGAGATTGCTATCATTAAAAACACCCG
>JBALVP010000184.1:0-2544 GCA_036961395.1 Porticoccus sp. | reverse complement strand
CGATATGTTGATGCAGTTTTTAAAAGTTATTGAAGCCAATAAAATTGAACTGGTGGGCTAAATCCCAATAGCCCCTTGCCTGACCAATTCGTAATCGTGGTTTAGGGGATTAGTGGTTCCGGGTTCGGGTTCGGCCCCAGCTCGAAGTTCGGTTTTGAAAACCCCTTACCCTCTTCGTCTTACTGCAACCCAGCTCGGCATAACCTACTCCCAGGCTCGGCATAAGATCGGTCTCGGTCACCCTGCCCTACCCCATCAGAAAATCCCGTTACATTTCTTCCAGTTACTGCCCAATCTATCCACAGATCATCCGACTCATAATCGGGAGGTGTGTGGGGCTGACTGCCAAATCAGCGAGTAAACCTTCGTTGTCATGTGGCCCAAATTGAATCTATAGTAGAGCCAGACGACAGAGCTGATGATGTGTGGAGCAAAACGGTGGCGCCAGTATGTATTCTTCCCCGATTCTAGCAATTTCGGCTAGTTAATTTGGCAGTACCCCCATCAGTCCTTATTTTTCTTAAGCCAAAAACATTGAAAAACCCAACCCACAATAAATACCACAACAAAGCTCAGATAAAACATCTTCAACAGTGGAGCTTCGGGATTCGTCAGTATCGGGTCACCTACGGGAAGGCGGAGCAAACCATCGGTAATGGCGGGGATCATGTGAAACAGCAAGGTACCGGAAAAGCAAAATGCCTGAAAGTAATCGGCCATTTTTGAGAAAGCAGGCATCTTGGTAACAAGAAAGCCGCCCGCCAATGCCAGCAAGGTGAGCACAGCCAGGCCGTGGGCTGCTCCGAAAGTTCCACGCTGGTATATCATCAGCGCCGTCACCGCAGCGAGGAATGTACAAATCAAATAGACCTTTCCGGTTTTTTGATCAGGCTTAATCACTTTGTAAACGGCCAGCGTGTAATAGCCTGCAACAAGGGCAACTATCGCAATGATGGTGTGTATCCATCCGAGTAATATCATTTCAGGCATGGGACTTTTCTCTCTATTCCAGCGGTTTTTAACGTGCCAGACAGGCCAACAAGTCTGTCAGAGCATTTCTAATTTTTGATTAACAATATGCTGTAGTAACGGACTTTGAGCAGCCCGTTCAAAAGCGGCGTCGATCATTTTTGAGCGGTTTTGAACGACAGGCCGATAATTGGGATGTGTAAACACATACAGTTCCCCGGCTCTAAGCGCTTCAACCAATCGCTTACCGACAATTGATGCGTCGATTCCGTTTTGAACGGCCGCCTTAGCCTTCCCAAACAGTTTACTGTCATCAGTTGCCTCGCTCTCTTCAGCTTGATAGCGTGCCTGACGATTTCGGTGAGAATCATAAATGCGGGTTTGCACAAATGCGGGGCACAATACCGACACGCCGATACCATCGCCTTTAAGCTCGCCCGCCCAACTTTCAGACAACGCCACCACCGCCGATTTAGTGGCGGTGTACGCACCGCTATAGGGTACGCCGCCCATCCCTGCCATCGACCCGACATTTACCACCCAGCCACCCTCGCCGTGCTCTTTAATCAAAGGCACGATAGCTTTCGCACCAAAAACGACACCCATAAGGTTTACGCTCAAGGCCCAATTCCAGGTATCACTACTCTGACTTTCAATGGGCCCGGCTCCCCCGCCCACACCTGCATTATTGACCAGCATATGAATCTTGCCGAAACGTTCCACTGCTTGCTTGGCCACGACTTGCCACTGGGCTTCTTCGGCTACGTCTAGAGTTACGGCCAGCACCGGCACACCTGACCGGCCTAGTTCTTCTGACGCTTTTTCGAGGTTCTCCGAATCAATATCTGCCAACACTATATTCATTTCTTGTTCGCCCAGCGCTTTTGCAATTGCAAGCCCAATGCCTTCCGCGCCACCACTGATTACCGCCGTTTTTCCTGCAAACTGATTCATTTTATTTCTCTCATTCAACTCAAATAATTAGACTCGGCTACCCGCAAAAAGATTTTTCATCATCGCTGGCAATAGTTCGTCAAAACTATGCCCCTGGGTAAGCTGACTAGCTAGATCCAAGGATACCAGGCCGTGTATACACGCCCAGAATGTGTGTGCCAGTAAGGTCGGGTCTCCTTGAATGGAACCGGATTCAACGGCACGACGGGTCGCTTCAAAAAGAACCTTTCGGGTTCGTTTCTGCGCGCTTTCTGTGTCTGGGTACGCCTGAGCCTGATGAATGTTGATGACATAAAGTAATCGATAAGCGTGCGGCGCTTCCTGTGCAAAGCTTGCATAGGCCCGCCCCAGAGCGTCCAGATAAGCCAGCGGCGCAAGAGTTGTCGGTACATTTTCCAGCGCCTGGGCCAAGCGATGAAATAGACTGGCGCGAAGCGCGGCAAACACATCTTCTTTATTCTCAAAATACCGGTAAGCCATCATCGGACTACAACCCATAACCTTCGCAATCCCGCGCATAGTTACTGCTTCATAGTCCTCACGCTGATAGAGCTGATAAGCCGTTTCGCAATAGGCGGCACGGAAACTGTCGATATCGATTTCGGAAAGGGGCTTTCTTGG
>JBALVP010000183.1:0-2579 GCA_036961395.1 Porticoccus sp. | reverse complement strand
CTCAGTAGGTTGTTATCAGAGGCCCTAAGACATGATTTAAAAAAGGTCATCCGCTATAAGTGCGTGGGAGCAACCCTACACAAAGTGACAAGACCTAATCTCAAAAACCAAAAAGCCCCGCATTGGCGGGGCTTTTTGGTTTTAAGCTTTTTGCCTTACGCAGTAACAATATTCACAAATTTTCGGTTCTTCGGTCCTTTGACCGTAAACTGAACCTGGCCATCAGCCTTTGCGAAAATGGTATGGTCACGACCAATACCGACATTGACACCTGCATGGAAACGAGTACCACGCTGACGAACAATAATATTACCAGCCGCTACTTGTTCACCACCGTAGCGCTTGACACCAAGTCGCTTACTTTCGGAATCGCGACCGTTATTAGTACTACCACCAGCCTTCTTATGAGCCATGCCGTTCTCCTATCTAATCTTAACCAGCACTAATGCTAGTAATTTTAACTTCGGTGAACCACTGGCGGTGGCCCATTTGCTTGCGACTGTGCTTACGACGGTTAAACTTGATGATCTTCACCTTGTCAGCACGGCCATGGCTAAGTACTTCTCCAGTAACCTTGCCTCCTTCAACCAGAGGGGTGCCAATTTTGATATTGTCACCGTCTGTTACCATCAGCACTTCATCAAAATCAATGCTTTCACCTGTGGCCACTTCCAGCTTCTCCAAGCGCAGGTATTCACCTTCCTGCACACGGTGCTGCTTGCCACCACTTTTAATTACTGCGTACATAATTTGCTCCGTAATCGCATATGCCAGTTCTAAGCCCACGAGAACGATTTCTCCAGGCCGGTTTTGCGAGGGCGGGAATTCTAAGGCAAACCACCTGTTATCGCAAGAGAAAAATAGCCTGATATCCAGTAATAATGCGCCCTCCCCTTGACACACCCCCCACCCAACTCTAGGATGCCAACGCGTCCGTTTCAGCGGACATCTTTGATAAAAATAAATACACGGGGCTCTGGCATGTTGCCGTTTCACCAAGTGGTAAAATCCGAGTTTAATCAGGTTAACGAGCTGATTCTTAGCCAACTACACTCTGATGTAGGGCTAGTGGAGAATATCGGTCAATATATTATCGATGCCGGAGGCAAGCGGTTACGCCCACTCTTAGTATTACTCAGCGCTAATAGTTGTGGCTATCAAGGCGAACAACATACTTCGCTAGCCGCCATTATCGAGTTTATCCACACAGCCACCCTGCTTCATGATGATGTGGTCGACACCTCAGACCTACGTCGTGGTCGCGCTACTGCCAATGCCAAGTTTGGTAATGCACCCAGTGTTTTGGTGGGAGACTTTCTCTATTCCCGCGCGTTTCAGATGCTAGTCGCTATTCGAAACATGGACATCATGCGGATTATCGCTGACACCACCAATATTATCTCTGAAGGTGAAGTTCAACAGCTACTTAATGCGGGAAACCCGGATGTAACGGAAGAGACATATCTCGAAGTTATTCGCAAGAAAACAGCTCAGCTATTTGATGCTGCTGCCGAAACAGGCGCTGTTCTAGCGGGCGCCTCCCCAGCGCAACAAGCGGCAATGGGCAAGTATGGGCACCATCTCGGGATAGCCTTCCAACTGGTAGACGATGCACTGGATTACAACGGCAATACCGACGACCTTGGCAAAAATGTTGGTGATGACCTTGCAGAAGGCAAGCCTACGCTACCTCTCATCTATGCCATGCAGAATGGCACGCCAGACCAAGCAGCGCTTATTCGAAGCGCCATCGAGGAAGGTGGCATTGATCAGATGGATGCCATTTTGAATGCCATCCATGCTACAGGAGCTCTGGACTACACGATGTCGTGTGCTAAACAGCATGCAGATGAGGCTCAACTATGCCTCCACGATCTACCCGATACTCCTGAACGCCAAGCAATGCTCGAGCTGGCTGACTTCGCCGTTCAACGCAACTCATAACCCCATACTTATTGTCATAAATTCAGCTAATAGGGCTGCAAACCGCATCTTTTCTGGACTTAACACACAGATCAGATAAAATTCGCCCCTTCGACAAAAAACCAACAAATCCGGAAAAACCGGGATAAACAGTAGCTAGCAGAGGCCTCTCAATCGATGACCACGTTCATTCCACAATCGCAGAACTCATACACCCGCGAGGAAATTATTGCTTGCAGCCAAGGGAAATTGTTTGGTGAAGGTAATGCCCAGCTGCCCGGTGATAATATGCTGATGGTGGACCGAATTACCCACATTCATGCTGGTGAAGGCGCACATGGTAAAGGCGTCATGACGGCTGAGCTGGATATCCGCCCAGACCTTTGGTTCTTCGGTTGTCATTTTGAAGGTGATCCCGTGATGCCAGGATGTCTTGGTCTAGATGCTATGTGGCAGCTCACTGGCTTTTTCCTAGCCTGGAAGGGCAACCTAGGGCGCGGTAGAGCGCTAGGATCAGGAGAAGTGAAATTCTTCGGTCAAGTCCTACCAAAAGCCAAGCTAATCACTTATCGTATTGATGTTAAACGGATTGTCGAGCGCAAACTGAAAATGGTTATCGCTGACGGCACCGTCTCTGTCGATGGCCGAGAGATTTA
>JBALVP010000182.1:0-2586 GCA_036961395.1 Porticoccus sp. | reverse complement strand
TTGATGGTCGATAAACACGGCTTTGTTGAGCACCTCAACCCGATTGGCATGGCGTTGTTGGAGATAAATGACTCTCAGCCTAATCAGTATGTTGATGATCTGATGGTGCTGGTTAATGAAGATGGTGATGTAGAGCCTTCGCCCTGCCTGGCAGCTTTGGCCAGAGGGAAAATAATATCAGTTGCTGACAACACTATGCTAAAGGTCGGTACGCAGCCGCTTTTACAGGTGGTAGCGACAGCAACGCCGTTACGTAACCGTGTCAATGAGATTACCGGCGCGGTGCTGGTTTTCCGATCTGTGAGTGAGGCCCGACGGGTTTCCACCAGGCTGACCTGGCAGGCCACCCATGATCCACTGACCGAATTGGGTAATCGCCGCTACCTTGAGAATGAAATTCTCAAGTCAATTGATGCTGCTCACCTAGGTGATAGCACGCATACGTTGTTATATATCGATCTTTACAACTTTTCAGTGATCAACGATACCTGCGGACATAGTGCCGGTGATGAACTATTGTGCCAGTTTGCTCGTATGCTTGAGAAGCAGGCTGGTCCGAAAGATGTGGTGGCGAGAATCGGTAACGATGAATTTGCACTGTTGCTTAATGATCTCAGTGTAGATGAGAGTCGTGATTTAGCTGAACAACTACTTTGGCAGATAAAAGAGTTTAGTTTCCCTTGGGGCGAAAGGCGCTTGAAGGTGGGTGCCAGTATAGGAGCCAAAGTGATTGACCGGGGTACTACATCAGAAATTGATGTGTTGGTTGCGGCTGGCACCTCTTGTGCCTCGGCTAAAGAGTCGGGTCGCAACCGAATCCACTTTCAGTATCGCAGTGTTGAGGTGGCTGAGAGGCAGAGTATCGCCCAGTGGATACCCATCATTTCTGAGGCGCTGGAGGAAGATCGTTTTGTACTTTATTGTCAACCGATTGTATCGGTAGGAAGTGGCATCGATGGTAAGAGTTCAAGGCGAGTAGGGCATTACGAAATACTCGTTAGAATGCTTGATCACGAGGGGGATATCATTCCACCGGGTAAGTTTATTCCTGCTGCAGAGCATTATGGGTTGATAGAGGATATTGACCGCTGGGTGCTGAATAAAATTTTTGCCTACTTGGAAGAGACCCCAAATGATGAGCAGTGTTTTGCGGTGAACTTATCTGGAAACACCGTTTGTGATGAAGACTTGAAAGATTACATTATTGGCAAGTTTGACAGTACGGGTGTTGACCCTGCGCGGCTTCAGTTTGAGGTGACAGAAACGGCTGCTATCAGGCATTTTGATCGGGCCATGGATTTGATTCGTGCACTTAAGAATAAGGGTTGTTCTTTTTCGTTGGACGACTTTGGTAGCGGGTTGTCTTCGTTGGGCTACCTGAAGGAGTTGCCCGTGGACTACTTGAAAATTGATGGCAGCTTTATTCAGAAAATGGAATTAAACGAGGTGGACTATTCCATGGTGAGCACCATCAATCATTTGGGCCACATTATGGGTATTAAAACGATAGCCGAGTGTGTGGAAAACAATATTCAGCTCTCCATGTTGCAGGAAATCGGTGTAGATTATGCGCAGGGGTTCCTGATAGCTAAACCAATGCCACTGGCAAACCTGAAATTACCTCCATTGTAAATTTGGTCATGGTGCTGACAGGAGCGACTGCAAAATTTCTGGGTACTGTTCAGCGCTTAGTCTTGGGCCAAACTGACTCACCACATTGGCTGCTGCGAGGCTGGCAAAATTTCCTGCAGCTTCATAACTGTAGTCATGGGTAATGGCATAGAGAAAAGCTCCGGCAAACATATCGCCAGCACCGTTGGTGTCTACTGCTGTAACAGGGTGAGGTGGTATGTGGTGAAGATTGTTGCCATCAAAAACCAGTGCTCCATTACTGCCGAGTGTGATCGCAAAGGCATTAGCTGAGTTCTTGAGTTGTTCTACTGCATTTTCTAGCGTGTCACTATTTGTCCAGCCCAATGCTTCGGCTTCATTGCAGAAAAGTATATCTACCCTCTCTCCCATCATCTCTTCAAGGCCTGCCTTAAAAAAAGTCACCATCCCTGGATCAGACAAGCTGAGTACGGTTTTTACCCCATGCTGTTCGGCAACTTCTCTGGCTCGAATGGCGGCAGCGCGACCGGTGTCAGAGGTGACGAGATAGCCCTCCATATACAGGTATTCAGACTGAGTGATAGCGTCCGTATTCAGGTTGTCTATGGAGACAGTTTCGCTAACGCCAAGAAACGTGTTCATGGAACGTTCGGCATCCGGGGTGATCAATACCAGGCACTTGCCAGTAATGCCTTCCACGTGTTCGCCATTCTGGTGGAAACCTACTCCGGCTTCAGTCAGATCATTCAGATAAAAGCGACCATTGTCATCATCGGCTACTTTGCAGGAATAGAATGCCTTGCCTCCAAAGCTACTGACAGCGATGATGGTATTTGCTGCTGAACCGCCGCTGGCGCGCCGGGAGGCAATAAGGTGGTGGTGCAGGTGACCCACTAAATGGCCGTGGCGCACCTCATCAACCAGTGTCATCAGACCTTTCTCAACGTGGAGTTGTTCCAGGTCGTTATCGGTGAC
>JBALVP010000181.1:0-2599 GCA_036961395.1 Porticoccus sp. | reverse complement strand
GTGGGCCGTATTTTCCAAAATCTGGACCTGCTGACAGTGGTTCAATGCCTTAACTTCATTGGCAGCAGCAACAGGTACCAGCTGATCAGCATCACCGTAGATATGTAGTCCTCGCACCTTTAGTGATTGCAACGCTGTCCGATTATCAATCTCAGACAGTAACTCCAGCCCTCTGTACCAACCGCTACCGGAGGGAGCATCGGCAACATGATTAAAGGTGTCTCTCAGGGTTTTTGACAAAGACCGCTCGAACTTGTCGCCACGGCATTGCAGGCCATGAAAACGCTTCAGACAAAGTGCGGGTTGCTGCTGAAACAACGTAAAAAACTCTTCAAACGTTTGTGCAGGCATTGCACAAGGCCAAGAGGGTTGCTGAACAAAACAGCCGTTACTGGCAATCGTAACAAGGCTATTAAAACGTTCAGGGTAACGACTCACTAGCATCGTCGCCAACATGCCACCCAAAGACCAACCTAGAAGCGTGCAACGTGAGGGTAATACCGTGCTAATAGCATCCAAATAGTGCTCAACGCCCTGTTTATCCAAGGGTACGTCCTGCTCCAGCATGGGACTTTGCCCAAATCCCGGTAAATCTATCGCCACCACATGCAGATGCTGAGTCAGTTCGGGCAATATGGTCTGCCAAATACGGCTATCACTACCCCAGCCATGTAAAAGCACCAAAGGCTCTGGCTGGATTTTATTACCCCGGCAAGGGTATTCATAAACCGCTAGCTGAGAAGGTAATATTTCATTGGCTGCCGTAGCTATCATCCTCCCTTACTCCGGAGATCAACCAGGGTTTTATCCATGGCATCGAGCAGCTTATCTACCTGCTCTTCGGTGTGCTCAGCACAGAGTGTTATGCGTAACCTTGCACTGCCCACCGGCACTGTAGGTGGGCGGATGGCACCCACAAGAAAACCTTTATTTCTAAGCTGCTCTCCCACTTGTTGAGTCAGCTCATCGTCATGGAGCAAGATGGGTTGGATCGGCGTTGTAGACGCCATTAATTCCAGACCCAGCTCTTTGACGCCCGACCTGAAGCGCTCAATCAGACTGTTTAATTGTTCTCTCCTCCAGGTTTCCCGCTGTAAAATTTTCAGGCTGATACGAGTGGCCGAGGCCACCGCCGGGGGTAATGCTGTGGTGTAAATATAAGTTCGAGCATATTGAATCAGGGTTTCAATCAGGGCCTCAGAACCTGCGACAAAGGCACCAAACGTACCAAAGCCTTTGCCCAGAGTGCCCATCAAAATCGGCAACTCACTCAGCCCCAGGCCATAGTGCTCAGTAATGCCGCCGCCATTCTCACCTAACACACCAAAACCGTGTGCATCATCAACCATTAGCCAACCATTATGTTGCTGGCATGTTTCAACAAGAGCAGGCAACGGTGCCAAGTCGCCGTCCATACTGAAGACACCATCGGTCACTACCAGTTTTCGTCCGCTGGTTACTTTTTGCATACGTCGGTTAAGGTCATCTCTGTCGGCATGATGATAACGATGACAACGAGCGGCACTAGCCAAGCCACCATCCAGTAAAGAGGCGTGGTTTAGACGATCCTCAAAAACATGATCGCCCTTATCTACCAATGCTCGAATGGTGCCAAGGTTAGCCATATAACCTGTGGAAAACAGTAGCGCTCTAGGCCGACCAGTAAAAGCAGCCAACTCCTCCTCAAGGGCGTGATGCTCATGGGAGTGGCCATAAATAAGGTGTGAAGCACCGCTACCTACGCCATAGGTTTCAGCCCCTCGACGTAAGCTATCAATCACCGCAGGATGACTGGCAAGACCAAGGTAGTCATTGCTGCAGAAGGCCACACAGGTTTTACCATCCACTTGTACCTGGACATCCTGTGCCGATTCCAGGACATGGCGCTGCCGATAGAGATTTTCTACCTTGCGCTGATCCAATTTAGCTTGAAGTGCTGAATCCATTGATGATGACGCATCGGATGACCCTGAGGATGACATAAGAGGTA
This sequence comes from Porticoccus sp., assembly GCA_036961395.1. Classification (GTDB taxonomy): domain Bacteria; phylum Pseudomonadota; class Gammaproteobacteria; order Pseudomonadales; family Porticoccaceae; genus Porticoccus. Next base: position 609 of record JBALVP010000181.1, on the reverse strand, counting down.
GCTCTCTCTACTTGGCCGCGTTATAAAACAAATGGTCTGTTTCAGCATCAGCCATGGCCTGATGGAGCACCGTCTCTTCCTCCTGACTATCCCGCTCAACGCGATAGGACTCGGGCTTAATCCCCAATCGTTCTAGTAATTCCATGTCTTTGTTGGCCTTAGGGTTTGGCGTGGTGAGGAGTTTTTCACAGTAAAAAATGGAATTGGCTCCGGCCATAAAAGCCAAAGCCTGCATCTGGTCATTCATCTCTTCCCGGCCAGCCGACAAACGGACATGGGATTTGGGCATCATAATGCGGGCCACTGCAATGGTGCGGATAAATTCAAAAGGATCTAGATCTTCCTCCTGCTCCAATGGTGTTCCTGCCACTTTAACCAACATATTGATAGGCACTGATTCTGGCTGCTGTGGAAGGTTCGCCAGTTGCATCAGCAACCCCGCGCGATCCTTTTCACCTTCACCCATGCCCACAATACCTCCAGCACAGACTTTCATCCCGGCCTTGCGCACATTACCCAGCGTATCCAGACGGTCCTCGTAGGTACGCGTGGTAATAATTTCGCCATAGTATTCCGGTGAGGTATCAAGGTTGTGGTTGTAATAATCCA
>JBALVP010000180.1:0-2627 GCA_036961395.1 Porticoccus sp. | reverse complement strand
TCTTTCGCATCACCCAAGTATTTTTTAACCACTCGGCGAATGGTTGGAGGCATGGTGGCAGAGAACAGTGCTCGCTGACAGGTATCTGGCGTTTCTGCCAAAATGGTTTCTACATCAGCGATAAAGCCCATGCGTAGCATTTCATCTGCTTCATCGAGAACCAGTGCATTGAGCTCATTGAGCTTCAGGCTGCGTCGACGAATGTGATCGAGAATGCGTCCAGGAGTACCGACAATAACTTGAGCGCCCCGTTCTAAGCCGCGTAATTGTCCACGCATATCCGTTCCGCCATAGATCGGCAGCACATGGAATCCTTTCATGTTGCGGGCATAGGTTTGGAAGGCTTCTGCCACCTGAATGGCCAGCTCGCGAGTTGGGGTAAGCACCAAAATTTGTGGCTTTTTCTGGCCGCTGTCTATACGGCTCAATAGCGGTAGTGCGAATGCAGCGGTTTTACCGGTACCCGTTTGAGCAACACCGAGCAGGTTCTCTCCTTCCAGGAGTATGGGAATACTTTGTGCCTGAATGGGTGAGGGCTGTTCATACCCCAGTTGTTGAACGGCTTTAAGCACCGGACTGGCGATGCCTAGTGATTCAAAATCGGGGGATGACATAAAGTAACCTGTGTGGCTTGGAGGGGTGTCGAAAGACGGGGGCGAAGTATACGCGTATCACCCTGAAGGATAAAGATTTATTAGTAATATATACCCCGGGATTACTGTGGTTTTTGGGTGGGATTTTTGGGTGAGATGATAGCGGGGCTGTGTGGTGTTTGGTGGTAGATGAGCGGTGCTGTTTTGAGCCAGAACCTCATCGACGTATTAAGCCGGTAATCAATTGGGTTTAGCCAGTAGCCGGTCGAGTGAATTAGCAAATTGCTGACGTTCCGTATTGGTCATACTGGGTGGGCCGCCACGAACCTCACCTATCGTTCGAAGCTCCTCCATCAAGTTGCGCATGGCCAGCCGTTGCCGGATGTTAGCCTTGGTATAGTGCTCCCCTCTGGGGTTGATCACTTCAGCGCCTTTGTCGACGGCTTCCGCAGCCAGCGGAATATCGGCGGTAATGACAATGTCGCCAGGATTAATGCGTTGAACAATGTAGTTATCTGCCACATCAAATCCACTTTCCACTTGTACTGCCTTGATCAGTGGGGAGGGCGGTACACGAAGAGCGTGATTGGCAACTAGCGTCAGAGGCATGTTGCAGCGTTGGGCGGCCCGAAACAGGATGTCCTTGATGGGGTTGGGGCAGGCATCGGCATCGACCCAGATATGCATGTAATTCTCTCTATATTTGGTGTTACAGAAGGTAGCTTAAGGTTAATTGAGTCAGCAGGCTAATAAGTAGAATACCTGTCAGGTTGAGCCAAAAACCAGCCTTGGCCATTTCAGGAATACGGATCAGATTGGCACTAAAAACAATCGCATTGGGTGGTGTGGCCACCGGCAACATAAAGGCACAGCTAGCCGCGATGGTCGCTGGTAAAATAACAGCTAAGGGGTTAATCCCCAACCCTTCCGCCATCACGGCAAAGATAGGTATCAGTGCCGTAGTTGTGGCGGTATTGCTGGTGAGTTCGGTGAGAAAAACAATCAGAGTCACCACCATTAGAGTCATCACCAGTGGGGGGAACCCTTGTAGGCTAACCAACTGACTAGCCAGCAATTCACCCACGCCACTGGAGCGTATCGCCCCTGCTAATGCCAGTCCGCCGCCAAACAGCAAGAGCACGCCCCAAGGAATTTTAATGGCGGTTGCCCAATCCATCAGGAACTCCCGCTGCTTAAAGCTGACGGGAATGGTAAACAACAACAGAGCCGCAATAATCGCGATGCCTGTATCAGTTAAGTTGGCGAGAGGCGGCCATTTCATCATCAGTGGTCGACAAATCCAGCAGGCGGCGGTGAGAATAAAAATCACCAAGGTGAGTTTTGCCCCCGTTGTCAATGGCTCAAAAGGTTTGTCGAGAAAGGCTCTGTCGATAGCCTCTTCGCCGGGAGGGTAAATAAAACGGGTCAACAGCCACCAAGCCAGAGGTACAAACACCAGCACTATGGGCAAACCAATGGTCATCCATTTGGCAAAGCCAATTTCCATCCCCAGTTCATTCTGGATAAATGAGACGGTGAACATATTGGGCACAGTGCCCACTATGGTGCCTATGCCGCCGATAGATGCTGAGTAGGCAACGCCCAATAAAAGACAGAGGCTGAAGTTTTTCCGGTTGGGTGCGTCTTTATCCAACAGGCTGATAATACTGAGCAGAATCGGTAGCATCACCAGCGTAGTCGCAGTATTAGTGATCCACATACTGAGGGTGGCAGAAACAAACATAAAGCCGCCCACCAGTGTCGCCGGTTTGGTGCCCACCAAGCGTAATACCATCAATGCGAATCGATGGTGTAGGTGCCACTTCTCCAGCGCCAGCGCCAGAATAAAACCACCGAGGAAAAGAAAGATTAAAGGGTGAGCATAGGCGCTGGCAGTTTCACTGATAGTGCTCACGTCCAATAGGGGCATAAGGGCCAAGGGCAGTAATGCTGTGGCGTAAATCGACGTGGCTTCCGTCAGCCACCAGAGCGCCATCCAGACAGCAAGGCCCGCCGTGGCCCGGCCAGCACTAC
>JBALVP010000017.1:9816-16942 GCA_036961395.1 Porticoccus sp. | reverse complement strand
GTTGGAGGGTTCTTGGCTAAAAAAACAAAATCCATTATTGAATAAGTTTGATCCATTCACCAGGTTTTGGCTCTCCAGCAGGGTAATAATTGTTGATGATTCGTAATTCATCTGCACCGTATTTACCCAATTTTAGGTGCTTCGCAAGCCGGGAAAAACGGGTATTTTTAGTGGCTTTAACGTAATGAATAGTTTTTGGTTTACGTTCTGTTAGAGAGCGTTTTGAAATAGGGTGAAAACTTTTAATGATCTTGAGAAAGTCACTGTTGGCCTGTGTCTCATCAGCCCCTGAATCAATCTCTCCACGAAACACATAGGCTCTGCGACCATAATAGATGACGGCTAGACGTTGATCTGGAAGACCGTTTTCACCTGGGACAAACCCTGTGTGTCCCTTGAGCCTCGACTGTATAAAGGCTTCTGATTTTTTAATAATCGGTATCTTTAAACGGTCTTTGATAAATTTTTCAGGGGCTGCCACGGAGCGAGCCATAATAGTGATATTGATACGTGCATTTTCCGATTTATTATTTGCCCGAATCAGTTGTGCCTGTTCACTGAAGCTCCATTCCTTGGGGAAGTACACTTGAAAGGCCAGCTTTTTATTCTGATAAACGTTCTTTGGTAATGTGTTTGTTTCAAAGTTTTTCCCCCAGACCATGCCTTCAGTGGCTACTCTAAATGGTGTGATGTTTTGTTCAGTATCGATGGCCTCGGGGAAGTTGCCAGATTTACTCACCACCTCCCGAAGTCGTTTGTCATTGCGTGGATGAGTAGAGAATAGACCATGGTAGGTTTGAACTTCTTTACCTGATTCTTGAACACGCTTTTTCTCAAAACGTTCGTGGTCTTTGAGAAGGGAAATAACTTCGATCATGGCCTGAGGGTCATAACCGGATTGGAATAGATACTGACTACCCAGCTCATCGGCCTCCAATTCCATGTCTCGCCCATAACCACTTACCAGAGAAGTGCCCCATAGTGCGCTAGCCTCACCAACATCAGCACTGCGGGTTAGAATGGTTAATATTCCCGCCATCAGGTTGGAGCCTAATTGGGCTCGCTCCCCTCGGGCATGGTGGTTGGCTGTAACGTGCCCCACTTCATGAGCTAGTACTGCTGCCAGCTGAGCCTCAGTGTTCATGTAGGTAATCAGCCCCCGGTTGATATAGATATAGCCGTCCGGGAGAGCGAAAGCATTTATGTTTGGTTCGTCGATCACGGTGAAGGTGAATGTTTCATCTGTATTGTTCAAGTGACGGGCAATACGTTGCCCCACCTGATTGACATACTCGGCTAACTTGCCTTTCACCAAGGGCATATTGGCAATAATTTCCTCATGCATTTCTTTACCGGTATCGGGCACATCTTTGGCGGCAAGAGCAGGCTGCCCTGTGAAATAAAGGGTAAAAAAGAGAGTGAAAAACAGATTGCGATATATCATGTCATATTTAGGTCGTTATGATCCGGGTTCAACGTGGTTAAAGAAACCTTTCAAACGGTCACCGATGCCTACGCAAGCATCACCTTGGACCTGTGCAATAAAGGGGATGGGGGCAACGACTGCCAATATATAGGATGACCCTTCAGTGCTTACTTTTACTCGGCCCTCTTCATCAAGTTGCTTTAAGTCCCATACCGTTGCTTCATAGTTTGCAGACTTGTCCCAAGAGCTAAACCCGAAACACCCGCCGCCGCCGAGAGAAATAGCACATGAGATTGTGCCATTTTTTTCTGTGGTTTCAGTACGGCCATCTACCCAAATTAAATAGCGTATGCTGAGACTATTAATCCGTTCTGCAATCAGTGGATCATTGAGCATTGTGCTCATACGTTTCAGCTTTAAGGGAGCCACTCTTGGTTCAAACCAGGGGTAGAAGCTGTTCAAAAACTGCTGTTCAGGCATAACAGACACCTTTCCGCCATTGGCAAGCCGGTTGCCTATACAGTCTATGAAGTCGGGCTCTGTCTCATATTCGCCAGCATGCCGTCTTCCCATAATGACTACCTGCTCAGAGTCTCTGAGCTCCAGGTCGAGATTTGTCTCTCTAAATTCATCAATGATGGTCGAGGTGGAGCAGGCGGTAAGCGATACTATCATCAGCGCAAGGGAAGCCGTTTGTGTAACCACACTATGCCTCATGGACTATCTCCCTGTGCCAATGTGCCAGAGGTTTGTTGGCTGGCAAGCCAGTCCCGAATTTCAGGTACCCTATGAAAGCCGATGACCAATTGTACTCCCGCGTCTCTTAGCGCTTCAGTGGTGGCCTGATTAAGTGCTTCTTTTTCAGATGTCATGAGGCGGCTTTGAGTCTTGCCATAGGACGTCATCAACCAATCCGCAATGGGTTCACCTTCGCTGTCGAAAACCTGTAAATTGTACTTGAGCCAAACTTCAAATACGTTAAGTCGGGTTTCAAAAGGCATGGCCAACTGTACCTCTTCAACGTGAGGAACAACGACCAAATCCACCTTGCTGGTTGAGGCTTGGTTGATGGTGTTGAGTCTGGTTTTACTCTCAAACATATCACCAAATATTTGATTGAATAGCTCTATCTGCGATTCGCCCAGTGCCATGGTGACTTCCTGTTCTTGGCTGCTCTCAAAGGTGTAATGGGTAAAGGTGTCATCGAGAACCAGCCCTACATGGTGGGGGAGTTGTCGGGTGAGGGCCGAGGGGTAATCACCATCGACAATGATGTCTGTTGAACAGGCGCCAGTCAGGACTGAAGCGAGTAGCAGTACTAGTCGACGATATCGAGTGGCCCTGCATATTGTCATCGGTGTTGCCTTCTATTTGGATTCATTGATTGGAATCTTTTTCGGTCAATTATTCAAGGCCATTGAGACCGACAAAGGTTCCATTATTACGATAGCTCAGTTCCCGCATCAGTGCGGAGAATCGAGTAGCCGTTTGCAGATTGCCCCCTTGAACCAGAAAGTGGACGGGGAAGCCGATGGTATGAATTCGTACCAGTTTTTTGCGAGTGTTTGCATTCCGGTTAATTTTATCGATGGTGTCAACCACTCGGGCGATGGAGTGGCCAGTGAAATCATCGCCAAATACGTACAGGCTGATTTTTCTATCTGATGCATAAAACCGGCGGATGGCTTGCTGTACCCCCTCAACCGGGCTGGAGTTGCTGAAGGGTGTCCAAGTGGCGAGACGATTGAGAACCGCTCGACGTCGAGCGGGGGTGTCCGGAATCCATTTACCCCGATAGCTGGAGAACATATATTCCCCCATATCATTCATGACCTGTATCCCTTTCACCCGTGGATAGATGTTGAGAATGTTGATCATTTCCTGTCGCACTCGTGGCCAGGCGAAATTGAACATGCTGCCTGAGGTGTCGACAATAAAAATAATGTATTCGCTATCGACCGGTATGCCACCAATGAGCTGGTTACTCACCCTGTTTTGGTCATCGAGCAACCGTTTCATTTCTTCTGTGAGGACTTGCAGGGCCAGCGTCAGTTTGTCTTTTTCGGAGGTGTCTACTTGTGCGACGGCATCTCTCTGTCTGCGCACACTGGCCAGCTCCTCTTGCAGCTGTGCTATGCGCACCTGAAGGTCTGAAAGTTGCTCCTCTCGGGTCTTTAGAGAGCGACTCAGTATCGTAGTTTCACCTCTAATTTGAAATAACTGCTGTTGTAACTCGGCAACACTGCCTTCCAGTGGCCGTTCCACGGTTTCGAAGGCAGTGGATTCCACTGTTTTGGCGATGAGAAGTAACAGCACAATGGCCCCAAAGCCACAGCTGATAACATCCAGAAATGAAATACTGATTTCAGCCGTGATACGCCTTTCTCTGCGTTTTACTCGGCTCATGGCCAGTCCCTTGATGGACTCATAAATGAGCCCTTAGTGAATAGCGCCAGTTGCCAAAAACTGGCGGCGGCTACCGGGTCACCCTCCATGGGGAACAGTAGAACATTGAGGGGTATGCCCCGAGGTAATTCACTACTAGCCTCATTGAAGAGTTTTGCTCTCTTTTTACCGGAGACAGTACTACCACTGGGCGCTTTTTTGCCCTGAGTGGGTAGGCCGTCGGTGATTAAAAATAGATTGTCCGGTGGGTTATTGAAGTCCCCTATAGCCTGGAACGCGTTGATCAGGCTGGTTCCTCCATTGGGGGCAATACGTGCCAGCGCCTTGATGCTTTGATCCATGCCTGCGCTGTCGGCAGTGTCTCGCCAAACGCCATCATCACCATTAACCGCATTGGCTTTCGTATTGAATGTGTAAATTTGGTAGCGGCTTGTCCGGGGTAATTGAGCGATCAGCCACTCGGTGGTGCGGATTGCTCGCTTCCATTTATCCGTATTGCGCTTGATGTCATCGCTCATATTGCGTCGGCGTATGACATTGACGATGGAGTCAGACAGCATACTGGCAGAGATATCTACCAGAATCATGACACGTTGACCGCCTAGTTTGAGGCCGGTGAGATACTGGCGTTCACCTTCACCCACAAAACGCCGAACATCCTCATCATTGCCTTGATCTTGAAGTTTGGCTGTCTCCTCTTCAAGTTCTTCCACCTGCTTACGCAACAGTTCAACTTCTTGCTCCGGGTCAGATTGGGTGCTTAATTCCCGACGGACTTCCCGAGTTTGGGCAAGCACCCTTTTAGAGAGTCCCTGGGCGTCCAAAAATGTTTTTTCTAAAGCGGCCAAACTATTTTTTAGTGTGACCAGATCTTCCTCGCCCATCTGTACTTCTTCTGTGAGCAGGTTGGCCTCAGCAACAAGGTAGGGATCTGCGGTTTCAACGGCGGTAGCATCGTGTTTGAGGATCAGAAATAACAGTGTCACCGCGCCAAAACCACAGGCCATGATGTCGAGAAATGACAGGCTGAAGGTGGTAATTTTTCGCTTGGGGAGGCGCAACTCAGGTGACCTCAATTAATTGCAGCTGGTGCGCACCTATGTGGATAGTGGCCCCAAGAGGAAGGTCGTCTCTGTCGTCTGATGTGGATAGATCTGGTCTGTCGGAACGTAACTGTATTTTGCCATTCTCTTTGGTGAGAGAAATATCTCCGGTGTGCTGATGGGAAAAAATCAGTTGGTCGTTATCAATACGAAGATACAGGCCGCTATCAATATCATGGGCTTTGTGTTGATACAATGCATGGGTTGGTGTGGCTGTGATGGTGGGTGTCGACACTGGTGCTGGTGTAGGTTTCGGTGCTGATGTAGATTCCGACATCTGGGATTGGACACTGTTGCTAGGCAATCGAGTGACAAAGTGGATAGTTTCCCCATTGCCAACAATGGCATCGAGATTCTTCAGGCAACCCTGAATAACTGCATCATTAGGTAGCGTGTTGATGTGCCCCAGCTGTTCAGAGAATCCCTGTAACAATAGGGTTCTGTGACTGGCAATGACAGTTTCACCCTCTCGCCAAATATTGCGTACTTTTTTCTGTAGCTGATCCAGCCGTGTGCGGCTGCTGGCTAATAAATCACTACGATTGAGGTTGAGGCGATAGCTCCCCTGAGGGCTGTCGAGCGCAATGGCCAGCTCAGATGTTCCCGCCATCTGATCTAGCCAGTTTGGCAATAAGTCATAGAGCTGTTGTTCTCCAGCGGCGGTGTGTAGCGGGTCGTACCGGTACTGTCGAATAAACATATTAGCGATATGCTGGGCCCAGATATCGTAAAAAGTTTTCAGGCCAATATCAGCAATGACCTCGGTATTGGTGCGTTCAACATAGCTGAGTTCAATATCACTGTATTCAACAGGGCTGCATTCAAGAGGGTTGTCGGCGTTGAGTCTGGTCAGTACACACTGATGGAGCTGGATGTCCAGATGTAATAACTGGCCGCTAAGACCAGACTGACTAGCTGCAGCTACTGCTGAGTCCACTATGCCCACAGCTTCAAAGGGGGAGGCCTTGGCCAGCCCTAGTAGGATTGACAGCTGATCCCGGTCGAAGCTGCCTGGGGTGGCGAAGACAATTTTCTGGGGGCTGCCACTTTCACGGTGTAGCTCCAGCAGTTGGGCGTAGGCCAGATCTGCATGGTGCCGGGCATGATTGTTAGGGGCGGGAAGTGGTGATAGGTTTAGTTGGCGCCAATACTGGTTAAAGCTTTGTTGTGGTTCTAGGTAGGCATGCTCAAAGGCCGCTTTCCCGGTGGTAATGCCTTGTTTTGTGAGAAGGGCATAGCCAGGGCTGACAATCAGCTCACCCTGATCATTGCCACAGTACAAGCCGCTGTCGTTAATTTCAATAATGGCAACATTCATGATCATGCCTTAGAGGGCCTATTAACAGGCCCCATATGTCAGTCTGTTTTGAGGTGGCGCAGTAAATTGTCATCACAATAGCTGTGAGTATCCAACACCAGTCGTTCTTGCATCAGCTGTAGCTGGTGCATTAAAAACATCACCACAATGCTGATGACCAGAGCGATAAACGTTGAGTTAAAGGCAACCCCAAGGCTTGCGGTCACCCCGGCAATATCACCTTGTACTGCCTTGTGGGCCTGGCCGAGAGCTTCACCAATACCTCTTACGGTGCCAATAAAACCGATGGAGGGGATTGCCCAGGCAATGTAGCGCACCATAGATAGCTCAGAGTCCAGTCGGTCTGACTCGGTATCCAGTACCTCACTGACTGCACTAGATACATCTTGAATGTTACGAGTGGAGTCAAATCGTCGTAGGGCTGCCAACAGTGACCGGGATACCAAATAATCTTTCTGTGCGCTGGGTAACGCTTGGACAGGTCGGGACATCTGTCGAGCATCTTCGGGCAAAATTCGGGTGCCATCTGACACGTTAAGCAATTGCCTGGTTAATAGTTTTCGTTCATCCATAGCATTGCGGGCTTTGAGCCCCATAATGGCAAAAGCCCATAACATTAAGACAAAGCAGGCCTCTTGCTCGTAATCCTTGACCACTATGAAGAAAGAGCGTTCTGCCACATAGGTTTCTCCAGCGGCTTCTCTTGCCAATTGCTGCTGGAGAAGTGCATTGGCATTGGGGCGTATCAGTGTGAGGTAAAAAGTATGTACCAGAATAAGTGCCAGAATCAGGGCAAAGACCTGATAGAGAAAATCTGAGGAAGCTCTTGTTTGCATATTTGACAGGTTCCTTTTTAACCGTACTTTTTTAGTC
>JBALVP010000017.1:0-9717 GCA_036961395.1 Porticoccus sp. | reverse complement strand
ATTTAGTCGTGCCTTTAAATATCCACAGGGAAGGGGACCGATAGATCCTCTGATATTTCTTCACTGGGATCAAATTCCCGGTCTGTTGTTTTGCTTCGTGGCCTGGGTTTAGTAGTGGGTTTAGCGGCCGGTTTAGGTACAGGTTTTTCTACCTGTTCACTCTCTGCCGGCGCTTCTTCAACGGCACCCTCTGCTGTAACTGATAGCGGGAGCAGCATTGTCAATAATAGTAATCCTACTCCAGCGTTGTATTTCATTGTTTTACTCCACATAGCGGGCAATTCTGAAGCCCACATCATCGCGCGGATCAATGCCGTAGTCACGGAATGAAAGCCGCAACTCAGTGATACTGCTATGGCGCCAACTGGCGCCCCGGATCACGCGTATGTCGCCCTTCGCTGGTCCGGAGGGATCTTTGTCTGCGGTCATACTGAGACTAAACTCTATCCCATAGTAGTCATTCACCCACTCAGCCACATTGCCCCCCAGATCAAAAATCCCCTTATGATTTGATGGAAAGCTGCCCACGGGTGCCGAGCCGGGATAGTTATCGTTATAGTTGATGACCACTTGGCCTATAGCTTTTCCTGCGCTGATATCAGCAAAATTCCCTGTAGTGGGTGGGAACTGGTTACCCCAAATATGCTTCTTCACGCCACTGTCGGTTACTCGGGCAGCCCAAGCCCATTCAGCTTCTGTTGGTAGGCGGTAGCCATTAGCTTTGACGTCTTCGCCAACTATTTTACCTTGTTCCTCTTTATAGAATAGCGTCAATTTCTCCTTTTTACTCAGCCAGTTACAGTAGAGTGCTGCTTTTTGCCAACTGACATTAACTACTGGCTGCATTGGTAAGTCCAGTGTGTTTCCATTGATATGGCGAGAGCTGTGCTGGCGTTGAAACCGTTTAAATTCTGAGTTCGTGACTTCCTTGGTTGCCAGATAAAAGGGGCGTGTAAGCTGGACGTCCCTCAACACCTCATTGGCACGTCTTCCCGGTTCTCGTCGCGAGGCACCCATGACAAATTTGTTTTTTGGTTTAAATAACTTGAGGGTCTGGTCTCCGGGGCTGGTAATGACCTTGGGGATACTCGCCCATCGTGCTTCTTGTTCAGTGAGGAGTGTCACCCTAACCACTTGATCCAGTTTGGGTTGGGGTGTGACGGTCCTGGTTTGGCTGGCGTATCCAGGCCTCTTGATATCAATTCGGTGTGAGCGAGCAGGTAGGCGAAAGGTTTTTCCCGCAGTGCCTCTTCGTACACCATCAATCCATACCGATGCGTCAGAGGGCGAGGCCAGCACTCTGATGCCTCCAACGTTAGCCTTCATCGAAATGGTCAGTTGTTCTGTTTCTCCCGGTGCTAGTAATAGGGACTGTTTTTTGGTGGCATAGCCATTAAGAAAGAGTGATATCTGGTGCTTTTCATTGGCGGCCACCTCCAAGGTGATGGGTGTGGTGCCACGATATTGCCCATCAACTGTGATGGTTGCCCCCGAGGGAATAGAGGTCGCTTCGATGACACCATCTGCCGGTTCCAGAATAATTTCTGGGACAGACAGTGTTTCACCCGGAGGCACTTGTAACGCTTTATTCCAGGGTTTGTAACCCTTCAATACGATACTTACTATCCCGCCAGTGGTGAGGAGTTCCGTCGTCAGCGGTGTATGACCACGAGGTTTATTGTTGATGGTGACCACAGCATTAGGTGGGATGGAGTTGAGCTGAATCTGGCCCCAGGCTGGGTCGAGATCAACGTTAAGGGTTTGGTTGTGGTCCAGACCTTCGATATCAACATTGGACTGATGGATGTAATAGCGTGGAGCTCGGATCTCCAGCTGGTGGCCACCCGGTGATAGAGGCGTGACCGTCATGGGGCTGATACCCACCTGTTGTCCGTCGACCCATATTTCAGCGTCGGCAGGGTTGGTGGTTATTTGGAGGTGTCCTGGTTTTTTCTCCAGTGCCAGCGGCAATAACTGGTTGTCGTCCTCGCTGACGATAAATGATTGCGTTAGATCCTGATAACCCTCTGATGTGGCAATCAGCTGGTATTCACCCGGTCTTATCAGGTAATGATCGGCCAGCTCAAAGGTGATACCGCCTTCAAGGCGTAACTCCGCTGTGGCTGGATCGATACTAATAATGACAGATTTAGCGGTTAGCAAAAACCACAGTACTAACAGGCAAATTAGCAAAGCCAATCCGGTCAGGATGGCTATTGGCTGGAGCGTAAAGGTGGATCGTTGGATCTCCCCCTCCAGTGGGGTGAACTCGACGGGGGCTATGAGTGATTCACCTTTAGTCGGTATGCTCTTGTCGGTCACGATACTGGCTCCTCACAGGTCACAACCACGGGGTTGGATAACCCCTTTGATGTCACCTGAAACTCAACACGTACATCGCGATAGCCAGGTCGGCTGCCCTGCGCCACATAATTACCGGGGGTGAGAGGTAGGTATTTTTGGTCAAACTGCCCAAGCTCTCCCACTTTGAATAGGGTGACGGCAGTACGATTGTCAGATTGCAGTTCAATGGTGACCGGCATGAGAGCCTTTTTTAACACTTGATCAAGCTGGTTAATCTGCTCCCTTAGCTTGGGCCCCGGTGATCTTATACTTTGGGCATCTACGAGTAATTGTTGGCCATGCTGATAGACGCTAGTGGAGGCCAACCGCAGGGGTTTGCTTAGAATCGTCTGAATGCTGTCACCAAGGTTTGCTCGGGTTGAACTGCGGATTTGCCCCATTTTGGCATCAATTACCGAGTTATCCCGGGCCAGAATGCGGGTGTAGATATCCTTGGCTTTATGCCACTGTTCCTTGGATTCAAATGCTGTGCCTTGAGACAGCTGCGATTGGGTGGTGCGTTGAGCCGCGGCATTGTTTGCCTGAGCCAGACCGGAAAGAGCCCCTTTGTGGCCGGGGTATAGTTTTAATGCCTCATTAAATGTTTTGCTGGCAGTATTAAATTGCTGTTTGTCCAACGAGGTGTAGCCACGGCTCATCGCGTTGTTAAAATCCCTGTCTTTGATCAGGCGAGAAGTTTCCTCTACACCGTTAATGGCCACAGGGTGGAGTGGGTCCAGCGTCAGGGCTTCTCGAAAAATAGCCTGCGACTGTTCCAGTTGTTGTTGTTCCAGAGCACTCTGAGCCTGGCTTAGTAAATCCACTACCTTGTCTAAAGAGCCGGTTCTATCGATACCTGTTTTTGCTTCACCGTTGTCGGGGTCAATGGCCAGCGCGAGTTCATAGTGTTGTCGAGCACTACTGGCATCACCTTTGGTAATGGCTTTCTGCCCGTTGGCGAGAGCTTGGGAGAGTTCATTGGGTATGTTTTTTTCCAATGTAGTGAGCTGACTCAGTGCCTCTTGATAGTTGGTCTGTGCCTCCAAGAATTCCCGCTGCCGGTAAAGACTATCTCCCTCAGCGGCCTTTTCCAGAGCTGCCTGAAACGCCTGTTCATTCCAAAGGCGGATATTTTTCGTTTCGAGAAAATTTTGTTTCTCGAGAATTTGACTAAGGGTGTCCTGAGCGGCTCGGCGAGCCTTGGACAGTTGGGCGTCTTTAAACGGTGACTCTTTAAGGCTGGGTAGTTGAGCCTCTTGTGGTTTGATAATAACTGCGGGTGTTTCAGTAGGCTTGATCAGCAGGGGGAGAATAAAAATAATAGCCAATGCCAGAAGAATACTGATGGCGAGAGCAATGTAGGTCATCGGTTGTTGTTGCCATGGGAGCTTGTTCTCTCTGACGTCGGTAGCAGATTGAGTCAGCGTGATGTCCGCTGGTTTGATCGGATCAAAGCCGTTATTGCTTTCCATTGTGATTAGATTCCACCGCGCTCAGCTTGATAAATATCTTTCAACAACGCTTTCCACTGAGCGTACTGGGCTTCCACATTCCCTGTCAGAGTGATGGTGCGGTTTTCCAGCTCGATAATACGGGGTTCAATGGCTGCTTCTAGAGATTGCCCCAGCTCTATTAATCCATCTTCATGAATTTGTAGCTCGGCTTTTTTCGAAAACCCACTCTTAACCAGTAACGCCCCTGCGCCAATGGATACAGCTGCCGCAGACTGGGAGGAACCGCTATTACTTCCGGCGGCAGCAATGCCGGCCACGATGGCGATAACGCCCCCAATTGTACGGTTACGATACTGACGTTTGAGTTCGCGTACGGCATCTAGCTCTTCATAGCTGTTCATTCGCCATGCTTGATAAGGCCTCTCCATTTTGAGGGAGAAGGCATCGTAGTACTCCTGCATGGTATCAATATAGAGGTAATCTCGCTCACGTATACGTTCAATACGCTGAAGAGTGGGGTCATTTCGTGCAGGTAAACTAAGTATTTCCAGTTGGCCACCGGGTGTTTCTTTAATATGTTTGTTAAATGTTTCGGGTGAAAAATCACGGGCAAAACGTAGAGCGGAGATGGTACGCAGTTTTTTGGCATCTTCTGAACTTAACTGTTGGTTGTACTGAAGTAAATCATTGGCAATACGGTTGAATAACCCCTGAAAGGGGTCACGTTTTGTTTGTCGGCTGTTGTCGTAGGCATATTGCCCCACGGTTTCACTGTAGGATTTTTCGTACCAGTGGCGGTTACTGGAATCTGACACTCTGATATCCAAAGTTAGTGTTTCACCATCGGAATGGATAATTGTCCCATCTACATAAACATCAACGATGGTCTGGCGGCTGGGAACTGCTCGTACAGCGCCCCAAGCACTGGTTTTCTGAAGGGTCGCTACCAGTTTGTTGGGTAGGTATTGAGCTTCTGCATTACGTACTGCCGGTAGCACGGTGATGTCATCGTCGTCAGCATTATCAAGCCCCGGGTCAAATGGCAGGATGGCGATATCCAGCAGCTGGGATTCTTCCACTTGGACAGTTTGTTGTTGTAGAGGTGTGATTACCGTACTGGTAACACGTTGACCACCACAGGCAACCAGTGCTGATGAGGCCAGCAAGAGCGCAAACCATCTGAACAGATATCTTATAGAAATAGACAATGCTTATTGGCCTCGTTTGTATTTGCGGTATTCTTCCCAGAGTTTTTCACGTAACACTGGGTCTTTTTCCTTCAGAGCGGCTTCACGGATTTGTCGAGCGACGATATCATCATCGCTCCCATCGGACACGTCTGCCGGGGCTTGAGTATTTGCAGCGTTACCTCTAACACCGCTACGAGAAACGATGGTGCCATCTCCGGCACCACGAGCAGTTGAGGTGGCATCGTCTCCTCTGGCATCACCTCCTGTTGTTGGTGATGAGGCTTGTTCCTGCCCATCTGAGCTTTCTGAAATATCCGCTTCTTCAAATAGGGGTTCGTCGTCTCCCCAGGGTTCATCATCTTCGGGGAGGTCGTTCTCTGCGGCCTGAGCGGCGACCCTTTCATTAATAATCATGCTGTCAAACACAGCGATTGACTCGTCTAACTGTCCATCGAGTATGGAAACAGCTTCTTCATCGCTCATGACCTCTCCACCTGCTCCCCCTGCGGGCATGCCCGACGCTTCGCCAGTATCATTACTACTAGCAGGCTCATTACTAGCCGGTTCATTGGATGCTTGCTGCTCTGGTGTGCTTGCTCCTTCTTCTCCCTCCTCCCCAGTATCGGAAGGGGGGCTGGGTGAGCTTGTAGAGGAACTCTGAGACTGCGAGGAGCTCTGGGACTGAGAGGAGCTCTGGGACTGTGAGGAATTCTGAGACTGCGAGGACGAGGAGCTCTGGCAGCTGGTCAGCAGGAAGACCATGGCTGTGGTCAGTGTGCAGGTCAGGAGTCCGGTCATCAGTCGCATAAACATTTGCCTTACTAATTAGGTGTGAGCATTTTAATGGGGTAGTCATTGGTGAGTACGGCATGACCATCGGAAAAACGAGGTCTGAATGTACTGGCGTGCAGATTCCATTTTACTCGGGCTTCTAAATTTGGTGAATTCTCCGGATGGGTTTTTAGAATATCAATCTCTGTGACCCTTCCTTCAGGTGTTACATCAATCGCGGCCTTAACATAAGATTCAATGAATAAATTGGCGTCATCATGTTCAGGGTTTTCGCGGCGTTTATCACCGTCAACACTTGGGGGCGTTGATGTTTGTTTTTGCACGATTGGCAGCATTTTTGGTGTGCCAAACAATGTTTCCAGAATAACGTCTTTCTGTTCCACACCATTCAGAGCAGAATGTGCTTGATGGTAGGTTTCCATTGCTAAACCCTGGTAGCCAAACAGTAGGTGCCAATCCCCTAACTGGGCATAGGCTGCAGCTTTGCCTTCTACAGGAGCGTTAGGGTTGTTCTCATAAATATCAAGAGTCCTCTTATAGCTTTTGAGACCATTTTGGTAGAGGTTGCCTCGCCTTAGTGTTTCTTCACTAAGACCGAAAGACCTATAGCCAAAGGGTGCAGAGGCATTGTTTCCCCATGCATCGGGGTAATTACGTTGATGAATAGCAAAGTAATAACTTGTCAGAGCCAGATTGTTTAATAGCCCCACTAACTGCAGATGGGAAGGGCCTAAATTTTTAGTGGTTAGCTCAATAGCTGATAAATAGAGACGAGATGCGGCCTGAAGGTGATAGATATCCTCTTGGTGGCCTGTTTGGGTATAGCTTTCCAAATGCCACTGACCGATTTCACTCATCAGTGGTATCAATCTGGGATCCTTTTCACCATAGGTTTTTACATGCAGCCAGAACAGTTGGTGGTAATTCTGAGAGGCGTCCTTTATCTGCCCAAGCTGAACATGACTCTTAATCATTCCGCGTAACATAGGGGCTTGGGATGGGCTGTAGATGCCATCATTGACCCGGTGGAGATGCATGGATCGTTTATAGGCACTTATGGCATCTGTATAGCGGTGGCTGTACAGGAGGACATTGCCTAGTCCAAAGGACAATTCTGACAACGCGGGGTCATAGGGGCCGGCTTCATTTTCCTGTTGCGCAATGGCAGATTGGTAATTTTCAATAGAGACGTTAATGTCGGCAGTATCTGACAGACCATATTGTTCACCTGAAGGTGGTGCAATATGACTAAGTTCGGTGACTGGGCTGCCACTTTTTATGGCGAGACTGTTCGCCGTGGGACTGTTTACTCTGGGGTGGTCTGACTGAGAACCGGCCACTGCCACAGTGCCTGCTAATAGGCCCGCCACCAACAGTACAGTGTTTAATATGTTCTGGGAAAAGCCCATATGTCCCATGCCTGCTGATGAGTATAAGTTCTTAGAGGTGGCTGGTGGGAGATTGTTCCATGCGGTATGTTGCACAATCATTCCAGCCAAATTAGCCAAGTGTTATTTATCAACTTGGTTGGTATCAGTATAGCTTGCTGGCATTAAAAAATGAGGTGAACATAGAAAAATGCTGTTTGAATTGTGGAATGTGATCGCACCGGTTTTGGTTTGTACGGCTATTGGGGTTTTTTGGGGGCGTTCTTCCACACCCTATGCCGCAGAATTTGTCAGTCGGGCCGTGATGAATATCGGCGCCCCGTGCCTGGTCATCTCTGCTATTAGTCAGGCAGAAATCTCCGGGCAGGGATTTGCTCAAGTCGCTTTGGCGGCATCATTGATTTTTATTGGAACAGCGGCCTTGGCGGTTCTCGTTATTCGTTATTCTGGCGGTGATATTCGCTCATTATTATCAGCAGTGGTCTTTCCTAATAATGGCAATATGGGGTTACCCCTGTGTTTATTTGCCTTTGGTGAGGAAGGACTGGCCTTGGCGCTAGCCTTTTTTCTCGTACAAATGACGGCATTGATGACCGGTGGTGTGGCATTAATGTCTAGAGCTAATACAGGCTTGGTGCCCATGTTAAGGGACTTGGCAAAGCAGCCACTGATTTACTCTATCGTTGTTGCACTTTGGTTGCTCAGTAGTGATACAACATTACCCCTCTGGATTGATTCAACGGTGGAATTACTGGCAGGGTTTACCATCCCTCTCATGTTGATAACACTGGGTGTTTCCCTATCAAATTTAACCACCACGGGGTGGTGGCGCAGTATCGGGTTTTCAGTACTGCGTATAGGCGGTGGCTTGGTGTTTGCCTGGATTGTCGTTTCACTGTTGGGGCTTACTGGTACTGTAAAAAATGTGGTATTTCTGCAATCCATTATGCCGGCAGCGGTGTTTAACTATCTGCTGGCGCTAAAATTTGATCGTGACCCTAATGCGGTGGCTGGTATTGTGGTTGCCTCTACGGTCATGGCCCTTGTCGCTGTACCGTTACTGCTGACGCTACTGTTATAGATAGCTTATTTAGAGATTGAGGAATATTAATGTGACTGAGCCAAAGCCGCTCTCGGGGTACCGAGTGATTGAGTTGGGACAATTACTTGCAGGTCCTTTTGCCGGTTCGTTGCTGGCTTATTTTGGCGCAGAGGTTATTAAGGTGGAGCCACCTGGAGGTGGGGACCCCCTGCGCAACTGGCGCGTATTGAAAGATGGCACCTCACTGTGGTGGCGCAGCCTCGGCCGCAATAAAAAATGTATCACCCTGGATTTAAAAACGGAGAAAGGACGGGACTTAGCTGGCCAGTTAATTGATGGTGCAGACGTATTGATTGAAAACTTTCGACCGGGTGTGATGGAGAAGTGGGGACTGGGGCCCGAGCGCTTTAAGCAAACTAACCCTGGGTTAGTCTATACCCGTATTTCCGGGTATGGGCAGACAGGCCCCTACGCACACAAACCTGGTTTTGCCTCTGTGTGTGAAGGTATCAGTGGGTTTCGTTACGTTAACGGCTTTAAGAATGAGGCTCCCGTCCGCCCCAACCTGAGTATTGGTGACAGTATTGCCGGACTGCATGCTGCGTTTGGTGTCGCCTTAGCGCTGCTATCACGTCAGTCAAGTGGGGCAGGGCAAGTTGTGGATATTGCCCTTTACGAAGCGATGTTTAATTTGCTGGAAGGGGTGGTGCCGGAATTTGATGGGGCCGGTGTTATTCGCGAACCTTCTGGCACCACAGTGACAGGGATTGTACCCACCAATACCTACCGCTGTGCTGATGGTAAGTTTGTGGTGATTGGGGGCAATGGCGATTCAATTTTCAAACGATTGATGGAAACAGCGGGGCGACCAGATATGGCCAATGACTCCCGCCTTGCTGATAACACGGGCCGCGTTCAACATGAACAGGATATTGATGAGGCGCTATCGGCCTGGTGTGAGAGCCTATCCAGTGCAGAAGTTCTTCAGCATCTTGAGCAAAGCCGGGTTCCGGCAGGGCCGATTTACAATGCCGAGGATATGTTATCTGACCCACATTTTAATGACCGGGGTTTGTTCGAGCAGGTAGAAATTAATGGTGAGCCATTAAAGATACCGGCGATGATTCCCAGGCTGAGTGATACACCAGGTGATACGCAGTGGCCCGGGCCTGAGGTGGGTAGTCACAATGCAGAGGTGTTTGAGGATTTGTTGGGGCTGAATAAGGCTGATCAAGAGCAGTTGCGTGATGACGGGGTGATCTGAGTTGGCGCTGCAACCGTTCTATGGAGTATAAATAACAGAACGGTCTCATATCGCAGCGTGCCGGTTCATCAGGTATTACGTGCTTAGAAGGATCGTGACAACACTAAGCCACCGCGCCAGTTGGGGTCGGACTGCTGGCCATTTAGGTTTTCGACCACGGGAATACCTCCGGATAGGGTGGCTGACCATTGTCGGCCAAAGTTCACACGTACCCCGGCAGTGAGATACACAAGATTTCCTCCCG
>JBALVP010000179.1:0-2634 GCA_036961395.1 Porticoccus sp. | reverse complement strand
GTGTTAAAAAATGGAATAGAGTTTGCTGTCACCTATTTCATTATGTTGCTTAGTCTGCTGTTTACAGGAGGTGGTCGCTTCACCAGTGCGGATTATTGGTTTTGTCGAGCACTAAAACCGAGAGAATGACCGCCAAAAGGCCGTTTAATCACAGTATCTAAATACCCCTTATTCTGCGTGACACGCATGGTATTGCAGAGAGGACCGCGGTTTTCTTATCCCGTGCTATAATCCCGGCCCTTTCTAGTCCATGGTCTGAAATCAGGCCATCTTGCATCGGCAACATTATGAGCGAACAGAACAACCAGACCCCTAGTCAGACCTCCACGGACAGTCAACAAAAACAATCGGGCCGTCGTGGCCGTCGTGGCCGTAGGCGACGTGGTGGGGGTGCTAAACCTACCGCTACCGAATGGGATTTGTCACAATTTGAAGTAGAGCCTGAGGCCGGTAAAACTAGGTTTCACGACATGGACCTGCCTCTGCCGTTAATGCATGCCATTGCTGACCTGGGCTTTAAATATTGCTCACCGATTCAGGCACGCTCATTGCCTTACACGTTGCGTGGCCACGATGTGGTGGGTAAAGCGCAGACGGGTACCGGAAAAACGGCAGCTTTTCTGGCGACGATTATTACTGAGTTGCTCACCAATCCCGTGGATGATGAGCACTTTGCTGGTGAAGCCCGTGCTCTAATTATTGCTCCGACCCGTGAGTTGGTTATGCAGATTGCGGATGATGCCAAGCTCCTTTGTAAATACACCGAGCTGAAAGTACATACGTTGGTCGGTGGTATGGATTACGACAAACAAAAGCGTCACTTACAAGAAAGCCTCTGCGATATTTTGGTTGCCACCCCTGGACGCTTGTTGGACTTTGCAGGTAGTCGTGATGTTTACCTCGATCGCACTGAGATTTTGGTGCTTGATGAAGCAGACCGTATGCTGGATATGGGCTTTATTCCCCAGGTGCGACGTATTGTCCGCCTGACACCTCATCGAGACAATCGTCAGACGATGTTCTTCTCTGCGACCTTTACTCCCGAAGTCATGAGCCTAGCTGAGCAGTGGACGATTGATCCTACCAGTGTTGAAATTGAGCCAGAAAATGTGGCTACAGATACGGTTGACCAGAAAGTATTTATTACTTCTAAGAAAGAAAAATTCCAACTACTTTATAACCTGATTAGTCAGGATGAAGTGGAAAGCGTGATTGTTTTTGCTAACCGTCGTGACCAATGTCGTCGATTGCAGGAAAAACTGAAGGGAAAAGGTTTTAGTGTTGGGCTGCTGTCGGGTGAAGTGCCTCAAGGTAAGCGAGTTAGGACACTGGAAGATTTCAAATCTGGAAAATTGAAGGTGTTGGTGGCTACTGATGTAGCGGGCCGTGGTATCCATATCGATGGCATTAGTCATGTGGTGAATTACACGCTGCCAGAAGAATCAGAGGATTATGTTCACCGCATTGGTCGCACAGGCCGTGCAGGAAAAAGTGGTACGTCCATCAGCTTCGCTTGTGAAGATGATGCATTCCTACTGGAACCCATACAGGAATTGTTGGGCAGGAAATTGAACTGTGAGCAACCTGACGAATCATTGCTAAAAAGATAAGGCTTCAAGGTCAAATAACACAGGCAGCTTTTTGATTTAAGGGGCTGCTCTGTCAGGGCTGAGTTCCATGCGTTCCAGCCAGAATGATGTGGCTCCGATCACGGATGCTGGCATAGTGAACAGGTTCAAAATCGGTATGGTGGTAGCAATCAATACGCTGCCACCAAAGCTGAGTGATATCAAACGTCTATTTCTTAACTCTTCCCGTAACTGAACGAACCCAACCTGGTTATTGTCTGCAGGGTAGTCCAAATATTGTAGTGCCAGAGACCAGGCTCCCCAGAAAAAAGCAATGGCTGGCCCCAGCAGGTTTAAGACCGGTATAAAAGACAGTGCCAGGGTCAATAGCAACACACCGATAATTCTTGGTAAAAAATACCCCAATTTGATGAACTCTCGTTTCACCGAGCGTCCTGCAAGGGCTAATAGTTGCTTGCTGGTCTTCGTTGATGAGAGGTTATTGCCTGTTAGCACCTCTTCGACCCGTTCAGACAATGGCCCGTAGAAGGGGGATGCCAGAATATTCCCGATGATGGAAAAACTGTACCCGTAGACCAATAATAGAAAACCACCGAAGAGTATCCAAAAAAACCAGGCAAGAAAGCTCAACCAGTCGGGGATTTTATCGATCATCCAGTTTAATAACGTGCCGAATTGTTCAATAGCAACCCAGGTCAGGCCGATAAAGAGAAACAGATTGATGAGTAACGGAGCAATGACAAACCAGCGAATTTTGGGGTGGTTAAGCAGCCGTAATCCCTGAAATAAATATCCGGGGCCACTTTGATGGGGTTGTGCCATTGGGTATCCTTAACTCGGCCTGGGCGATCGGCCCTCAGTATCATGCTATTGTAAGATTGTGGACCTGAAATCATCAAATAGGGATTTATTTTTTAACGGAGAATAATAATGAAAACATTGTTTAAGATTTTAGCGGGTTTGGCCGTTGTGCTACTCATCGTGGTAGTGGTCGGGGTACTTAATCTTGATAAGGGTATCAAGGCGGTTGTCGAGACCATGGGGC
>JBALVP010000178.1:0-2636 GCA_036961395.1 Porticoccus sp. | reverse complement strand
AGCCCATTTTTCTTTTTATTGGGCACAGCAATCGTGGCACTAGCCATTCCACTTCATCAGCAATTCCACCATATTCGTACGCTGGCAAAACCCCTGCTGATCACTCTACTATTTGGTGCAAGTTTTGCGGTGATCAGCGCCCTGTCCATTGCCTGGGCACTTGGAGCATCTGTTGATACATTAATATCCCTCTCACCCAAATCGGTGACAACACCTATCGCTCTGGGAATTACCGAGAAGATTGGGGGTCAACCCGGGCTCACGGCCGGAATCGTCGTCTTTACTGGCGTAGTGGGCGCAATAAGCGGGCCTTGGGTTTTTCGCTGGTTAAACATCACCGATGATCGTATCTCGGGATTTGTCATGGGTATCAGCGCCCATGGCGTTGGCACCGCGCGAGCCTTTGAGATCAGCAGCCGTTGTGGTGCATTTTCAAGCTTGGGCCTCGGGTTGACCGGTACTTTGACGGCCATTGTCTTACCTTGGATAGTCATCGCCTGCTCAAGGTAACGATTTAAAAATCATCGTGAGGAAAATACCAGATTTGCCTCAACATACGGCCCTCCTCCCTACTGGGATTCTTTAAGTCCTTGTCACGCTGTTGCCGTTTGCATATGCTGGGGTGAACTCACTGAAAAAATCTGTTGTCTATGCTGAAGAACTGTAAATCTGCACAAGAGCGCTGGGGGGGTGTGAGCACCCTAATTGACCACTGGCTTGAAGGGAGGCGTGATGTCCTCGTTGAATTTTGTGCGCTTGGAGACATCCACGATTTTGACAGTAACAACACGGTACATCGTGAAAAACTGAAGGCTTTCTGTGAAATTCTGGTGGACTATACCTCTGCCGGACATTTTGAAATTTATGATCAACTGGTTCAGGAAGGCAAGGAGCTTCAGGATAAAGAGGGCCTTAAGGCTGCCAATGGCCTATTTGAGACCATTGATGCCACCACTGAGATGATTCTTGATTTTAACGACAAATATCTCGAAACAGATGACCTTAAATCACTGGCAACTGATCTATCAAAACTGGGCGAATCACTAGAGTCACGATTGACTGCTGAGGATCGAATGATCGAAGTACTACATACCGCCCACTGTGAAAAAGTGATGAGTAAATCCTAAAAATAGACCGATCACGATACTTACACACCAAAAATACGTCATAAAAAAAGGCCCATATGGGCCTTTTTTAGCTTCTTAGTTTATGGCTATCTGGATAAACGATGCTTATTCCGCACCCAATACCTTCAGCAGCTCTACTTCAAAAATCAAGGTAGCACTTGGTCCAATGATTCCACCTGTTCCCTGTGGGCCATACGCAAGCTCCGACGGAAGATACAGCTCCCACTTCGAACCTTCTTGCATCCGCTGAAGTGCTTCAGTCCAGCCAGGAATCACCTCGCTAACATTAAGCTCAACTGAACCACCATGTTTCGTTGAAGCATCAAATTCCGTTCCATCAATCAAGGTACCACGATAGTTGACTTCCACACGGCTATCGGCCGTCGGCATAGCGCCATTGCCTGCCGTCAATACTTTGTACTGTAAGCCGCTCTCGGTAGTATTAACCCCATCTTTGGCCGAATTTTCTGCCAAAAACTCAGAACCAGCCTTAATATTAGTTTCTGAATCAGTACGCATGGCATCTTCATGCTTCTGTACCTTAGCTTGCTGTTCATCATGGAAGGATTGCACAACACCTTCTAACTCTTCCTTGCCAATCCGGGGTGGATGACTATCCAGCGAATCAGACAAACCAAGAGAAAACGCTTCTCGATCTATTTGAATATCTGATGTGCGAAGCTGTCCACCCATATCGACACCAACCACATAGCTAAATTTCTTTATCTGAGTGTCAAATACTACCTCAGCCTGCGCGTTGTCCTGCGTAGTATTTGCCTCCTCCTGTTGTTTATCACAAGCTGTCAGGGTGACCGCTATTGTTGAGGCGAGCACCAGGAATTTAAATTTCATAAAAGTTTCCTTAGTTGACGATCCAAATAGATCGGGCATATTAACGTAAAATTACGCCGAGGTCTGCGATTCGTCTATCGGACAAAGTAACGGGCTATCAGCCATTACTGGCTGGCAACCTAGCAGATGAAAATAGGTATTTAAATTTTTTGCCTGCAATACAGCACTATGCTCGTTAGTATTACAGAAGCCTTCTCCTAACCACCAATCATAGAGAACGTTTTGGACAACCCTCTCGGCCATCAGTTCCACCTGCTGAAGCCCCTTAATCATCTCATCAGAAGCCTGTTGTGATGACACCAAAAATCGGCGTACAGATCTTAATTTTTGTACTGCTTGCAGGTCCCAATCATCAATCAACAACCTCCCCTGCTCCAGTGCCTCAGATTCAATTCTCTGACCACTGAAACCAAGCCAGCAGCAAAATAGTAGAAGGTTGACGTTGGCGCCATCATTGTCTTGATACCTCAAGCAGCACTCTGCTACCTCAGGCCGACCATAGTGGGCAAGGGAATACTGCCAAAAAGGATTTTTTTGATAATCACTCATATTATCTCAAGCCTGCTCCAGCACAGCATCCACCAGCTTGTTAATTCCGCTGGCCGCTTCACTGATATTACCTGCCAGCATATAGGCTGGTGTGGTCACCACTTTATT
>JBALVP010000177.1:0-2641 GCA_036961395.1 Porticoccus sp. | reverse complement strand
CTGTCAAATACTATGAGGTGGTGCGTCGAGAAATTGATGCTCTGCTGGATATATCACGGCGGTCCGAAGGGGTGGGTTTGAACGCGCCCGTGTCGGCTGAGGTTGTTAAATCATGGGTGAGCCTGTTGCCGGAGTCTCTCCTGCAACGGGAGGCCGACCTTCGAGAACAGATGAACCGTTTTAGCGCATTGTTACCGCTACGGGTGGGAGATGTGGTTCAAGTACCTCTGTTGACCCCCCACTCGTTACAACATGGTGTGCGTACCGTGGAATTTCAGACACCAGTCTATGAAAGAATGATTCTTTCTTTTGCCCAGAAAGTGCTGACCCAGACGCATTGGGATACAGAAAAGGCTATCGCGATGATGTCCCTTGATGCGCCATCACTGCCTGTGTTGGCACTACTGGAAACAGATGCCGACCATAGATTGGAGGAGGTGGTCAGCTTTGATGATTTCCGCGTGTTACGTCTGACGTTATCTCCTTCCTCTCAATATTTGCTCCCACAAACCGAGTGTTATGGGTTGCTGTTGGTGGTTGATGCAGAAGTTGATTGTCATGGTGTTACATTAGGTGAAGAGGCCGCCGTTCTGCTACCTGCTGAGCGCTCCAATATGTATGTGATGAATACATCAAACCGAGAAGCTGTGCTGTTGCTTGCAAGCCCCGTTTGATGGCGTGAGAAGACTGAAAACCCACTCCACCATTCTTGCTGTTTTTTTGTTGATCAGGTGTGTCCTCTGTGGCAAAATCCCCACCCTTTGCCGAGGGGCCATCTGCTCCCACATAGCATATTAAGTATTTTTTAGATATTTCGCGGACGTGGTGAAATTGGTAGACACGCTGGATTTAGGTTCCAGTGCCGCAAGGTGTGAGAGTTCGAGTCTCTCCGTCCGCACCATTTAATGAGTAGGCTATAAATCATTTAGAGGAAAATCATGCAGGTTTCTATTGAAACAACTTCCGGCTTGGAGCGTAAGCTGACCATCGGGGTACCAGCAGAGCGTATTGAAAGCCAAGTGCGTGAACGTCTCGATAAGGCGGGCAAAACTGTTCGCATAGACGGCTTTCGCAAGGGCAAAGTGCCACTGAGCGTTGTGAACCAACGTTTTGGTACAGGTATTCGTCAGGAAGTCGTTGGAGAAGTGGTGAGGGAGGCTTTCTTTGAGGCGGTTGCTCAGGAAGACATCGTGCCTGCTGGTCAGCCAGTGATTGAGCCTAGCAAGGCTGAGCCGGGTCAGGACCTCGAGTTTATTGCTACTTTTGAGGTGCAGCCAGACGTTCAGTTGGTTGATCTGTCAACGGTCGAAATTGTTCAGCTGGTCTCTGAAGTCAATGACAGTGATGTTGACACCATGGTTGATGCATTGCGGATGCAGCATGCCACATGGACTGAGGTTGACCGTCCGGCGGCTGATCGTGATGAAGCGTCTATCGACTTTATAGGTAAGAGAGATGGTGAAGAGTTTGAGGGTGGTTCCTCTGAAGGCTTCCCGCTAGTACTTGGTTCCGGAAAAGCTATAGAAGGTTTTGAAGAGGCTGTTGTTGGAATGTCTGTTGGCGAGGAAAAAGTAGTTCCTCTGACATTCCCTGATAACTACCATGCCGAAGAATTACGCGGAGCAGCCGTCGAGTTTACGATTACGTTGAAGGTGGTGAAAGAACCAGAGCTGCCATCAATGAATGATGAGTTTTTTGCACTTTATGGCCTTGAATCTGGCAGTGAAGAGGCATTCCGTACTGCGGTGCGTGAGAACATGGAGCGCGATTTAAAAAGCGCACTTCAGGGAAAAACCAAGAGCCGCGTAATGGAGCAGTTATTTGAATCACATAGTGACTTGGAGATACCCCTGGCCTTCATTGCAAATGAAATTACCAGCCTGAAAAATCAGATGCACCAGAAGCTAACTAGCAAAGGTGAAAGTGACTTTGATGCGAACATGTTGCCTGACGAGATGTTTATGGATCAAGCCAAGCGTCGTGCTGCTGTAGGCCTGGTGGTGAATAAAATCATCAAGGCTAATGATATCAAGGTCGATTCTGATAAAGTTCGAGGCCATATTGAAGAAATCGCCTCTAGTTATGCTCAATCAGGAGAAGTAATGAATCATTACTACGGTAATGAGGAATTACTGAGAGGGATGGAAACGTCTGTTCTACAGGATCAAGTTGTTGACTATGTACTGTCCCAGGCAGCAGTGACTGAAGATCATGTTGATTATCAAGCAGCCGTTACTCCTGATCCAGAACAGTTAGCTGCTGAAAGCTAATACTCCCCATACTCCCCAGCTTTTAATACCCCTGAGCTCTAATAGGCACAGGGGTATATGGAGAGCGAGAGTGGGTAAGGGTTTTTGAAATAGTCAGCCCGTTATCCTGAGTTCTATCGCTTTAATCAGTTTTAGTGGTATACCCTCCCTAGGTGATTGAGTTTCCTATTGCTAGGTGATGCCTGGCTTGCCTTATCTTGAGGCCCGGTTACAATGCACCGATACGTGGTTTTTTCGAGTGAGTTACTATGAATTTTGATCTGTCGTCACCTAATGCGGGTGTTCAAAATGCGGGTGGTTTGGTCCCTATTGTTGTTGAGCAGTCTGCCCGGGGTGAACGCTCTTATGATATTTACTCTCGCCTATTAAAG
>JBALVP010000176.1:0-2653 GCA_036961395.1 Porticoccus sp. | reverse complement strand
ATCCCGGCGGTTCAAATCAACCAGGCAGGCTCAGCGATTCCTGGGCGTGCATGCAGCGGTTTCAAATCTCTTCAATCTGGGTAGACACTTGGTACGTGCGGAGCATTATCGGAATCTTAGGGAAAGTGCGTTCGCTGATTGGAGTAGGGCGGTTGCTTGATGGCAGAGGCCAGACTTCTGTGACCCCAAGAAGTTAATTTGTCAAAACCCCTACAACACATGCCTGTCAGGACGATGGCCTATATAACGTGTGTCGGTGCCCTCTCTTGTGCAGCTTTGTCCACATATAAGAAGTTGAGTGCAAATCAGCGCTCTGACTCGGTAGCATTACCTCTATCCATCCTGGAAGAGATCAAACTCGGTATCTGTATAAACTGAGACGACATCTGTTCAACTAGGGTTAAAAACGCCTGATTCTTTTTGGGGCGGAATTTTCCACTCGTGTAAAGCAGATGAAAGGCCATGGGGCTAGGGTGTAAATGCTCCAATATGCTAACTAATTGACCACTTTCGACCAGGGACTGTGCTTCGTACCAGCTGGAGTAGGTTATGCCCAGCCCCTGCACTGCTGCCTTAGTGCATAATCGGAAGTCTTCAAACATCATATCAACATCCTTAAGTTGTAGATTTACGTCAGTAAAACTCCAGGGTAGCGCTTTCCCTTTGGCGGAAATCGCGATCAGCGGTTGTTTGGTTAACTCATCCAGGTTGTTAATTGGCCCTGTTTGGGCTAATAACTCAGGCGCAATGAACACTCCATACCTGATTTTAAATAACTCTTTGGCAATCAAATTTGAATCGTTTAACGGTCCCTGACGAAAAGCAAAATCGAGCTGGTGATCCTGAAAATTCAAATAATCATTGCTATCTATCAGTTCAATTTTTACATGAGGATTTTGTTTTTTGTAGTCAATTAACCAGTCAGAAAGTGGCCCGTTTGAAAAACCTATCGGCGCAGTGATTCTAAGTGTGCCGCTAGTAACTTGGTGGCGATAGAGTGCCCAGTCTGATATTTGTTGCTGATCATGTTGCAGCTGCCGGGCAAGGGGGAGAAAACTTTGCCCTTCATCGGTTAACGACAAAGCTCGGGTAGTGCGTAATAATAATTTACAACCCAGTTGTTGCTCCAACTTACCGATCCGGCGACTGACATTACTGACCGGCTGATTCAAAAATTGTGCTGCTTTTGAAAATGAATTGAGCCTTACCACTTCTACAAACCAGCAAACGGCTTCCAAGTCCATCTTATTATCCCATTATTGACATAGTGAATTCGTATTTAGCCCACTTATGATATTAACCTATGTGGAGTATCTTGTCCGCATCAAATAACGGAAAGCTGGCTTTAGATTGCTCAGAAAGCCGCGAATAAATTCTCTTAAAACAGGTATAAATTATGAACGTCGACTTAAGTAAAGCGGTACTAATTGTCGGTGGCTACGGTGTTGTGGGCAGTCAAATTGCACAAATTTTCAGGCAGCGTCATCCCCATGTTCCACTGGTCCTGGCTGGACGTAACCCATCTCAGGGGGAGCCGCTTGTAAAGCGGATTGGCAATGCCGAAGCAGTGAAATTGGATATTGAGTCTGACTCACCGTTAGCAACATTGAAGAGCCTTCCAGCCGCCGTGCTGAGTGTGGTGAATGACCCCTACAATCACTTGTTGATTGACAGTGCACGTAATGGAATTGCGTATGTAGATATTGCTCGTTGGACCGAACGAATGCGTGAAGCCACAGTGCAAGCTTCGCTTGAGGACCTGCGCGCACCGCTAATGTTAAGTTCTGCCTGGATGGCAGGAGTTGCCGTGCTACTTGCAAGGGCGGCAAGTAAGCCCTTTAAATCAGTGAGTAATATCGATGTTGATATTCTGTTCGCAATGGCCGATAAGGCTGGTCCAAATTCGGCCGAGTATATGGACAGAATGGCGATACCTTTTGACATTACTGTCAGTGGAAAAAAACAGCAGCGGTATCCGTTTAGTGATGCCAAAAAAGTAACATTTCCGGGAGGCTTTACCGGTAAGGTGTACCGTTTTGATGTTCCTGATCAAATGACGTTGCCAGTTACTACTGGCGCAGCGAGTGTTAATGGACGCATCGGATTTGATGATAATTTTGCCACCGCGAGTCTTGCCTTTATGGCGAAATACGGAATTATGAAATTACTGGACAGGCCCATTTTTGACGGTGTTCGTCGCAGTCTTATGTACAACCCCGGACAGGGCGCTGCTCATGAAATTGTAATTGAAATAGAGGGGATAGCTTCCAGCGGGCAACCTAACAAAGAAAAAGTAACTGTGATAGACCCTCAGGGGCAAACTCACCTGACTGCTTGTGGTGCTGTGATTCAACTGGAGCGGGTGCTTGGTTTGGATGGTTATCCGGCTCTTTTGCCTGGTGTACACTTCCCGGATCAAAATGAAAATATCGATAATGCACTGATGCTATTTCGTGATAACGGGGTAATTGTTGACGGTGTGCCTTCATAGAAGGTGCTGCAATTAAAGAGGCCAGAGGGATAAAAAATGATCAAATTGATTAAAATTAAATCCCTACGTCCCCTTTTATAATAATAAACTGTTATGACATTTTGAGAAAAAGATGACAACTCCTATAATTATTCTGTTTTTGTTAACAACGCTTTTGATCAC
>JBALVP010000175.1:0-2720 GCA_036961395.1 Porticoccus sp. | reverse complement strand
CGGAACTACACCTATATGCGCCTTCTTAACGTAGAAGTACAGTGGGCGAGAGATGGGGTAAGACTTGTTGGCAATGGTATCGAACTCAGGCTCTACACCTTCAACAATGGAGCCTTGCACCTTGTCACTGTTTTGGTCCAAGAAGGAGAAACCAAAGATGCCCAATGCATTGGGGTTAGCTTCCAGTTTCTGAACGATCAGGTTGTCGTTCTCGCCAGCTTCAATGTAGTGGCCATCTTCACGAATTGCGTGGGAAACCGCCTTAAATACTGTTTTACCTTTTTTGTTAAAAGCACTTTCTGGAATACCCAGCTTGGCCATCAACATTTTGATCTCATCGGCGTCCTTCGAACCACGCAATGCAGCCAAGTCAGCAAATTTCTTTGCACCGCCTTCCATTGCCAATTCAGAGAACGCATCACGAGTACCAGACGTGGGGGGAGGCCCAAGCACTTCGATCTTAGTATTGGGCAGTGCAGGATTAACGTCTTTCCAGGTTTTGTAAGGATTGGCAATTAACTTGCCATCAGGGCCCGGTACCTGAACAGCCAGCGCAAGGAATAAGTCCTTACGCGTCAGCTGCATGGGCTCTTTGGTTTTTGAGTTCGCAACAACAATGCCGTCATAGCCAATCAGCACTTCAATCACGTCCGTAACGCCATTCTCCTGACAAAGCTTGTACTCAGAGGCTTTCATACGGCGTGACGAGTTAGTCACATCCGGGTGGGCCGTGCCAACACCAGAACAGAACAATTTCATACCGCCACCAGAACCGGTAGATTCAACCTTTGGTGTGGCATTACCGGTAGATTTCCCGAAACGCTCGGCAACGACGGTGGCAAACGGATAAACCGTTGAAGAACCCACAACACTGACATAGTCGCGAGCCGCCGCCAGTACCGTCGTGCTTGCTACCGTCAGCGCCATCGCAGCGCCAACAAGGGCTAATTTATGAGTCTTTTTCACCGTTGCCTCCAGGGCTTGTCGTTAATCATCGAACGACATACTAGTTTTCAATGATGACAACTATATGAATCCTCTGTGACAGTAATGTGACAAATTAGCACGACAGCAAATTTGGACGCCTGCTTTGCTGGCGGGGTGAAACCCCGAGCACCACGGATGGTGCGAGTCACTAAACGGCACGAAGGCAAGAAACACACCCCGGTATGAGTCCAGACACTATTGAACGTATAATGAGCAGCCTTTTGTCTCAGACAGAATAAAAATAATGCCTGTCATTATCCGCACCCTCGAACAGCTCGCCCGAGGTATCGACTGTTTCACTGAGTGGACTGGCCGAATCATCGCCTGGTTAACCTTGGCGATGATGGCCATTACCTGCATTGTCGTTGTGATGCGGTACTTTCTTGGGTCAGGCTCCATTGCCCTGCAAGAATCCGTTACCTATCTGCATGCACTGGTATTTCTGCTCGGTGCCGCCTACACCTTAAAGCGTGGCGGCCATGTGCGGGTGGACATCCTCTACCAAAAATTCACACCTCGCGGCCAAGCACTAGTGGATGCTTTGGGTGCCATACTATTTCTTATTCCTGTCAGCCTGCTAATTCTCATCTTCAGCTGGGACTATGTGGCCAATAGTTGGGCAGTCCGTGAGGTATCAAAAGAAACCCAAGGGCTACCCTGGGTCTATCTTCTCAAAACGCTGCTACTGGTAATGCCGGCAACCATGCTGCTGCAAGGGATAGCCGAAATTATTAAAAACCTGCTGTTCTTTTTCCGTCTTGGTGGTGAACATACCGGCGAGCAACAGGAGGGAATGGTCTGATGGCCGAATATATTCCTCTACTGATGTTTGTGGTGGTCTGTCTGGTGTTGATGGCAGGTTATCCCGTGGCCTTTTCTCTGGCGGGTACTGCACTGTTATTTGCCATGGTCGGCAATATGACCGGCCATTTCGATATGGCGTTTCTTCACGCCTTGCCCAACCGGCTCTATGGCACTATTGATAACACCACCCTGATCGCCGTGCCACTGTTTGTATTAATGGGCGTGATGCTGGAAAAATCCAAATTGGCGGAAGACCTGCTCGACAGCATGTCGCTACTGTTCGGAAAATTTAAAGGTGGTCTGGGTATATCTGTCGTCATCGTCGGTATGCTGTTGGCAGCCAGCACCGGCATTGTCGGTGCTACCGTGGTGACCATGGGATTGATGTCCCTGCCCACCATGCTTAAACGTGGTTATTCCCCCTCACTGGCTACTGGCTCTATTTGTGCCACGGGCACATTGGGGCAAATTATCCCCCCCTCTATTGCCTTGGTGTTGCTGGGGGATATTCTCTCCAGCGCCTATCAACAAGCCCAACTCTCTATGGGTATTTTCACCCCCAAAACGATGTCCATTGGCGACTTGTTTGTAGGTGCTATTATTCCGGGCTTGCTGTTGGTGGTGATGTATATCGGCTATCTGGTGGTCATTTCCCGGCTCAAGCCCGACATTGCACCCGTTGCCGAAATAGACGATGACGACCGTCTCAGCGCCTTTCGCCTACTGAGAAGCCTGTTACCACCAGTAGTATTAATCGTCGCCGTATTGGGCTCCATTTTGACCGGTATCGCCACGCCTACGGAAGCCGCTGGCGTCGGTGCCTTTGGTGCCACCTTATTGGCCATTGTGCGGGGGCAGCTCTCC
Source organism: Porticoccus sp. (assembly GCA_036961395.1). Taxonomy (GTDB): domain Bacteria; phylum Pseudomonadota; class Gammaproteobacteria; order Pseudomonadales; family Porticoccaceae; genus Porticoccus. Next base: position 65 of record JBALVP010000175.1, on the reverse strand, counting down.
ATCACACGATTGCGAGAGGTTGCCCGATCAACCACCGAAGTCACTGCCATGGTATTTCTGATTCT
>JBALVP010000174.1:0-2742 GCA_036961395.1 Porticoccus sp. | reverse complement strand
ATCGAAAACATGGACTCAATGGGTCAGGGTGTAGCAAAAATTGATAATAAGCCCTGTTTCATTCCCAAAACCTTACCGGGCGAACAGGGTCGTGCGACGTTAACCAAGGCCAGTAAGGGTGTTATGTTTGCCCGTTTGGATTCTTTAGATGTCACTGCCGATAATCGCGAAGAACCGGTGTGTATACATTTTGAAAGCTGCCCGGGGTGTCACTATCTACATACGGATTACCAAAGTGAGCTGTTGTATAAACAACAGGCGTTAGATAACCATTTAAAGCGACTCACTGCCCCTGTTCCTGAGGTCGAGGTAGTTCCTGCTGAGCAGCGCCTTGGTTACCGCAACCGCATACAGTTGCACTATAGGCATAAATATATTGGCATGATTGACGGGGTGAGTAATAACGTTCTCGAAATTCCTGAGTGCCGGGCAATTGATGAGAACTTGAGAGCAGCATTTGATCAACTTTATAACGACAGAAGCTGGATTGAAGAACACGAGGGGAATGGCCATTGTGAGCTGTACCTTAATGAGGAGGGCGTGAGTGTTGAGTGGGATAAGCCCTATTCTTACGGTGGGTTTAGTCAAATTAATGAGGCCATGAACAAGGTGCTTAAAGAGGCTGTGTTGAATCAGCTGAAGGATGATGAGATAGGGACCTTGCTGGATTTATTCTCAGGTGAGGGCAACTTGTCTGACCCTATTGTCGAAAGTAATGTTGCCATTGAGCGGGTGATGGTGGATTACGCACCAGAGCGTGTTAAGCAAGAAGCTTTAAGCTTTATTCATCTGGATTTATTTTCTGAAACATCGTTGCGGGCTTTCAAAGCACGATGCGAGCATCAGCAATTCGATGTAATTTTGGTTGATCCGCCAAGAAAAGGTTTCAATGATTTGGTGCTATGGGTAAAGGCCTTAAACCCCAAAAAATTGATCTATGTGAGCTGTAATGCGGCAACCATGGTGAGAGACCTTCAGCAGTTGACCGGTAAATACTCAATTGACCAGATAAGCCTGATTGATTTGTTCCCTTCGACCCATCACTACGAAACGCTGGTTACTGTTACTTTTACATAGACAAGTGATTATTCTGGCATCGTTAAAGTTCAAAATACTCTTGCAGTAATGGCCGAGCTGTCTTAAGTTTTCAAAATGAATAGCGACACCGAAGACCTTCCTTCCCAGCTTGGGGAGTTACTACTCTCAAGGCGATTCACTGTGACCTGTGCGGAGTCCTGCACAGGCGGTGGCATTGCTCGTGCTATCACCGACATAGCTGGAAGCTCCCAGTGGTTTCATGCAGGGTTTGTCACGTACGCAAATGAGATAAAACAGCAACTTTTAGGTGTTTCCCCAGAAGTTCTAGCTTCTGAAGGTGCTGTTAGTGAGGCTGTGGTGAAGCAAATGGCGGAAGGTGCATTAAATGCTTCAGGTGCAGACATTGCTGTAGCTGTGAGTGGGGTGGCCGGGCCAGATGGTGGTACAGAGGAAAAGCCTGTTGGTACAGTTTGGTTTGCTTGGGCTACAACCAATGGTTCTGTGGTCACTCACTGCAGCCAATTTGTTGGTGACCGGGGTGCGGTGCGAAAGGCTGCCGTTGAACAGGCTCTAAAGGGGTTGATTCAGGTGCTTAAAAATTAGATTACTGTATGGCTATACAGTATAAAAAAATTGGGGTAAGCTACAAGCAATTCAAGCATTAAGAATAACCATTACAAAGAAAATTATCACCGCAAAGAACCATTACCATAAAGAATAGAGGCATCAACAATGGATCCGAATAAAGAAAAAGCCCTGCAGGCAGCGCTAGGTCAAATCGAGCGTCAGTTCGGTAAAGGAACAGTCATGCGTATGGGTGACCGGGAGCATGTGGCAATGCCAGCCATCTCTACGGGATCATTAGGGTTGGATGTTGCTTTGGGTATTGGTGGTTTGCCGAAAGGTCGGGTTGTAGAAATCTACGGACCAGAGTCTTCAGGTAAAACGACGCTGACACTACAGGTCATTGCTGAAGCACAAAAGGCAGGTGGCACCTGTGCTTTTGTCGATGCTGAGCATGCACTGGATCCTATCTATGCTGGAAAATTAGGCGTTAATGTGGATGATTTGCTGGTGTCACAACCAGATACGGGTGAGCAGGCACTGGAAGTCACTGATATGTTGGTTCGCTCTGGAACCATTGATGTGTTGGTGGTGGACTCCGTGGCAGCACTGACACCACGAGCTGAAATTGAAGGCGAAATGGGTGATCATCACGTCGGTTTACAGGCTCGATTGATGTCTCAGGCACTGCGTAAATTAACGGGTAATATCAAACATGCTAATTGTTTGGTGATCTTTATTAATCAGATTCGTATGAAGATTGGTGTGATGTTCGGTAACCCGGAAACCACTACGGGTGGTAACGCGTTAAAGTTCTACTCGTCTGTTCGCTTGGATATTCGTCGTATCGGTGCGGTGAAAGAAGGTGACGAAGTGGTAGGTAATGAAACACGAGTGAAGGTAGTGAAGAACAAAGTATCTCCACCCTTTAAGCAGTGTGAATTTCAGATTCTTTATGGTCAGGGTATCAACCACTTGGGTGAGATTGTGGATCTTGGCGTAAAATGTGGGCTGGTAGATAAATCAGGTGCCTGGTATGCCTACAAGGGCAATAAAATAGGTCAGGGCAAGGCGAATGCCTGTGAATATTTGCGTGAAAACCCAGCGGTTGCTGATGAGATTGAACAAAAAATTCGCGCT
>JBALVP010000173.1:0-2744 GCA_036961395.1 Porticoccus sp. | reverse complement strand
ATACAACGACTTAACAAAAAGAAATACCCAATAAAAAAGACCGGTAATTCACCGATCTTTTTTAGGCATCACGCTCATACGACTAAATGATATAAATAATGCTGAAAGCCTGCTTCTAGTTCAATCGCTCAACAATCGTGGTAACACCCTGCCCCAAGCCAATACACATGGTAGCGACACCCAAGGTCGCATCCCGCTGCTTGAGGACATTTAATAGTGTACCTGTAATTCTGGCACCCGATGCGCCAAGCGGATGGCCCAGGGCAATTGCGCCACCGTTAACATTCGCTTTCTCTTCCATGGACTCAAGCAACCCAAGGTCCTTCAGAACAGGCAAAGACTGAGCAGCAAAAGCTTCATTAAGCTCAATGTAATCTACATCACCGATTGTTAAACCCGCTTTTTTAAGCGCCTGGCGTGTTGAAGGTACCGGACCATAACCCATAATCGAAGGGTCAACACCCGCCGCAGCCACAGAAATCACTTTAGCCATGGGCTTTAGTCCCAGTGCATTAGCACGCTCAGCCGACATCACCAACATCGCTGCAGCACCATCGGTAATTTGTGAGGCTGTTCCTGCTGTTACCGTCCCATTGACAGGGTCAAATACAGTACGCAGCTGTGACAGCCCTTCAACCGTCGTTTCTGGGCGAATGGTTTCATCCTCGCTCATCAGGTACAGGCCCCCATTCTCATTGTGTCCTTCAATGGAGACAATCTCATTGGCAAACCGTCCTTCTGATCTAGCAATATCTGCCAAGCGATGGGAACGAGCACCAAATGCGTCCTGCTGTTCACGGGTAATACCATGAATACGAGCTAAATACTCAGCGGTTAGACCCATCATGCCCGCCCCACTGGCCACGCTCATATTCAATGCTGGATTGGGATCAATATCGTGAGTCATAGGCACATGGCCCAAATGCTCAACACCTCCCACCAAATAGAGATCACCCAAACCAGCCATCACGTTTGCCGTAGCACTATGTAAGGCTGACATGGAAGAACCACACAGGCGATTGACCGTAATCGCTGGGACCTCGTGGGGGATACGAGTACGCAAGCTGGTCATTCTGGCGATATTGAACGCCTGCTCACGACCCTGCATCACACAACCCCAAATAATGTCATCAATCTCACCAGGGGCTACACCAGGATTACGGTCCAGTAACCCCTCAATAAGATCAGCACCAATTTCATCAGACCTGCGATGGCGGAAAGACCCATTTTTAGATCGCGCCATGGGCGTTCGTGCAAAATCGACAATCACAGCATCTCTTGGATTCAAGCTCACGACTTATCTCCTCTTGTTCTTTTCTCAACGACAGCAGCTGTCCTGCACATAGCCATCCTAGGCATAGTAGCTCTCACCAGCAGCTGCCATCTCATACATTCTCTGGGTCGGCTTATAGAGCTTGCCAAGCTCACCGTAGCTATCTGCCATTTCACAGAAGTTGTCGAGACCAACCTCATCCATCCAACGGAAGACCCCTCCACGGAAAGCAGGGAAACCAAGACCATAAACTACCGCCATATCCGCTTCAGCCGGCGAGCCCACAACACCCTCCTCCAAACAATGAGCCAATTCAATGCACATAGGGATCATAAAGCGGGCAACAATATCTTCATCACTTAATGGCTGAGACTCTCTGACATGGGGCTTTATCAAGGCATAGGTGGAATCATCCACAGATTTCTTGGGCTTTCCGCGCTTATCCTTCTCATAGAGGTAATAACCCACACCATTTTTCTGACCAAGGCGATCATTCTCAAACAATAGTTTTGTGGGTGAAACTTTATAATCGCCCCCATAAACATCAGACATTCGCTCGGGGTAACCCTCAAGAATCGAGGGAAAGCAATGAACCGCTGTATCGATACCCACAACATCCATTAGGTATGCCGGACCCATAGGCCAACCCCAAGCCTCCATCACCCGGTCAACTTGCTGGAAGTCGGCACCGTCAATAATCATCATGTCGAAACCAAACACAGCAGGGAACAATACGCGGTTTACCAAAAACCCCGGGCAATCATTCACGACTATTGGTTTCTTACCTAAGGCCTGAGCATGGGCAACGACGGCTGCCAGTGTTCCCTCTGACGTTTTCGATCCACGAATTACCTCAACAAGCGGCATGGCATGTACTGGGTTGAAGAAGTGCATGCCGCAGAAATTTTCTGGGCGCTTCAGGTTATCCGCCAGTTGATCAATAGAAATTGTGGATGTATTTGAAACCAGGATGGCATCTTCAGCGAGCTTCCCTTCAACGTCGGCCAGCACAATACCCTTAATTTTGGCATTCTCCACCACGGCCTCAATCACAATATCTGTATTTTCGATTCCGTCATAACTCAGTGACGGCATAATGCGAGATAACACATTCCCCGCATCCAGCGGCGACATCCGGCCTCTATCAACGCGCTTGGCCAACAACTTGTTCGCCTCACTCATACCCAGCGCCAGAGAGTCGGTATTGATATCCTTCATCAATACGGGGAAACCCTTGATGGCATTCTGGTAGGCAATACCGCCGCCCATAATCCCAGCACCCAACGCAGTTGTATGATTAATGGCCTTGGTACTCTTTTTTCCATACTTTCTGGCAACTGAACCTATGTACTGATCATTGAGAAACATGCCGACCAACGCACGGCATTGAGATGTCTGTGACAGCTTACTAAAGGCTTGAAACTCTACCTCTAATGCATCATCACGAGACATTCTTGCTGCCTCAGCAAGC
>JBALVP010000172.1:0-2746 GCA_036961395.1 Porticoccus sp. | reverse complement strand
ACCGTTCGGTATACATCAGCAATACACTGGGCAAATATTTTGGCGACCAATACCCCAACACACAGGTTCGGCACAGGGAAATCACATGACCTTACTTGACCCCTCAGCACTTGACACAGACACCGACCACAGGCTTTTATGTCGCCCATGATTTGCGTAGAACTCACTATCATTAACAAGCTGGGCCTGCATGCACGCGCTGCGGCCAAGCTGGCATCGACAGCAGGAAAGTACGGCTGTGTCATCAAAACCGGCCGAAAAGCAGATAAATTGGTTGATGCCAAAAGTGTGATGTCCCTAATGCTTCTCGCTGCCAGCCAGGGCACAACCCTATACTTTCACTTTGAAGGTAATGATGCAAAGAGAGCACAGCGCGATATTGAGCAACTCATAGAAAACCGCTTTGATGAAGAGCAATAGTCACAAAACCAACACCCCACAAACATAATAAACAATCCAGTCCATCCTGCTGATAATGCTATAAATTTTTATCGCTCACCTATAAACTACCCTGTATCTACAACGGTAGCCAGGAATTACCTCACCCATGCAGGCGCCCAACGAAAAAGTCAGCGAGCTATCACAACTAGCCAGCGTTAACGAGCTGATGGATTCCAGCAATGTTCGCTTGTTGCGCCACATGCTGAACGAACTGACGCCTGCTGATATTGCCGACCAAATTGAATCTGCGCCACCCAAAGTGCGCCAGGTATTATGGGATTTGGTCGACAAGGAATTTGAAGGTGAAGTGCTCGGTGAGCTCAGCGAGGAGCTCCAGGGTGAAATTCTCAAGGAAATGAAAAGCCATGAGGTCGCCTCACTGACCGAAGGCCTCGACCCGGATGATGTGGCCGATATCCTTCAGCAGCTTCCTGAAAAAGTAATCCCTGAAATCCTGCAGGCCATGAGCGCACAGGATCGACAGCGCGTTGAAACCGTTCTCACTTATGACGAGGACACGGCTGGTGGGCTGATGAATACGGACACCATCACCGTCCGGCCAGACATGACCCTTGATGTGGTTTTACGTTACCTTCGTCGCCACGAAGAAATCCCACAGACCACTGACAGCATCTTCGTGGTTAACCGGGAAGATACTTTTCTGGGAATTTTGCCTTTAAGCAAACTGCTCACATCAAGCCCCAACATTACTGTACGCGAAATCACCATAACCAAAGTTGAGGCCATTCCTGCAGATATGCCCGATTCAGAAGTCGCCCACCTGTTTGAAAAACACAACTGGGTTTCTGCACCGGTCATCAATGAGCACAACAAATTACTGGGACGTATCACCATTGATGACGTAGTAGATGTGATTATGGATGATGCCGACCACTCACTGCTCGGCCTGGCCGGGTTGAGTCACGAAGAAGAAACCTTCGCATCTATTGGTCGCACCGCACCTCGCCGCGCTATTTGGCTCGGTGTCAATTTGATGACCGCGATTCTTGCCTCTGCCGTCATCAATATTTTTGAAGCTACCATCGACAAAGTGGTTGCCTTGGCCATTTTGATGCCAATTGTTGCCAGCATGGGAGGCGTTGCCGGAAGCCAGACACTGACGGTAGTCATTCGCGGCATGGCTTTAGGGCAGGTCAGTAGAAACAACCTACGATGGCTACTCAGCAAGGAATTTGCTGTAGGTGCACTCAACGGCATCCTGTGGGCTCTGGTCATGGGCGCCGTGGCGGCCCTCTGGTTCAAGGACCCAATGATTGCCGTTATTATTGCAGCGGCCATGGTGATCAACCTCATTGCGGCAGCACTGGCCGGAGCGGCACTACCGGTCATCCTCAAAGCTTGTAAAATCGACCCGGCACTAGCCGGGAGTGTCGCACTGACGACCATTACCGATGTAGTGGGCTTCCTTTCATTCCTCGGACTGGCAACCGTATTTTATGGTTAACACATTATGAGTGACGATCAATTTTCTGAACAATCCCCTGAAGACCAAACGCCTGAAGAAGAACCAAAGAGTAAATCTGCTCTTAAACGAGAAATGACCGCCCTGCAAAAAATTGGGGAAGATCTGGTTGATTTACCCGCGTCACAATTAGCTAAAGTCCCCATGCCAGAACTATTGGAAGATGCCATCATGGTGGCCCGCAGACTCAAAAACCGTGAAGGAAAGCGTAGGCAATTACAGTATATCGGCAAAATCATGAGGAATATTGACAGCGATGCCATAAAGCAACGTCTGAACAGCTTCAACCACAAAAGCCAAGAATACCGTCAAAAATTCCATCGCCTAGAGCAATGGCGTGACCGGCTAATGACCGATGGGGATCAAGCCATTGGAGAACTACTCAAAGAATACACCGAGCTGGACAGGCAGCACTTGCGACAATTAATCCGTCAGGCGATAAAAGAGGCTTCACAAAACAAACCTCCCGCTGCTAGCCGAAAGATCTTCAAGTATTTACAAGAAAACATTGAGTAGCGCCCCGACTAAACCAACCCCTATCAAGAAGCATCTTCCAATGTCATCACCATATCATCTGTCGCCTGAACCAGTGCCGCCAGGGTGCCGGGCTCACTGGAGGCATGACCAGCATCCCGAATAACATTCAAAACCGCCCCCGGCCATGCACGGTGCAAATCGAATGCCTGCCCTATGGGACACACCATGTCGTAGCGACCATGAATAATAACTCCCGGAATATCCTGTAAAAGATCCGCCCGAGCAATAATTTCATCGTCCTCCAGAAAGGCATGATTCATAAAATAGTGCGCCTCTATGCGAGCC
>JBALVP010000171.1:0-2747 GCA_036961395.1 Porticoccus sp. | reverse complement strand
AGGCGTAGGTCACAGGTTCGACCCCTGTACCACCCACCAAATATTATAGACGCATAACGGACCGGTAGTTCAGCTGGTTAGAATGCCGGCCTGTCACGCCGGAGGTCGCGGGTTCGAGTCCCGTCCGGTCCGCCATTACATTAAAAGCTCCCTGTATAGGGAGCTTTTTTTTGGCTATTCCATGCGCAAAAAAAAGCCAACGCTTCATGATGGAGTGATGAGAGTCGGCATCTTCTGATGCACGAAAAAATATAATTTATAGCCTGTATTTTTTCACCTGTTGTTGATGTTTGATTTGTTTATCAAAATCGGGATTGATTACGGTAGATAACAGCCCCAGCTAGCCGTGTATAATTCGTTGACATTTAACGTTAGGACGCTTCTGATACACCTATGGCTCACTTTAAACGAATTGCTTTAGTTGCCAATATTCAGCTTCCTGAAATTGTTGACTCTCTAAAACGGCTTTCCAGTTTTCTGGAAAACAATGGGTATACCGTGCTGCTAGAGTCAAACACTGCTCAGCTCATCGACAATAAACATTTACCCGTATTTGACGGTGACGATATGACGCAGCAGCTAGATCTTGTCATCGTGGTGGGTGGCGATGGCAGTATGCTCAGCGCTGTACGAAGCATGATGGAATATGACATCCCGTTATTGGGGGTGAATCGGGGCCGACTTGGTTTCCTTACCGATATTCTTCCCAGCGAGATGGAAGCACAAGTTAAGCGAGTCTTGGCGGGTGATTATGTGATTTCCAAGCGTTTTTTATTGGAAATGTCTATCTCACGCAACGGGTTAACCATTGGTTGTGGTGAAGCTCTTAACGATATTGTGTTACACCCTGGCAAGTCCTTACGGATGATGGAGTTTGAACTTTACATCGATGAGCAGTTTGTCTACAGCCAGCGGTCAGATGGCTTAATTGTGTCAACACCTACAGGTTCCACCGCCTATGCACTCTCAGGAGGTGGGCCAATCATGCACCCCAATTTGGATGCTATCGTTTTGGTGCCGATGAACCCCCATACCCTGACCAGCAGACCCATAGTGGTTGGCGGAAACAGTAATATTGAAATTCGTGTGGGGTCCTTGAATGAGCTTCATCCACAGATCACCTGTGATGGGCAGAATGATCTCCAGTCAGAGCCGGGTGATATTATCCGAATCAACAAGAAGGAACAGCTACTACAGTTGATCCACCCTGTAGGGCATAACTTCTATGAAACCTGCCGTACGAAACTGGGTTGGGGCAGCCGGCTAGATTCCACTGATCGTAACCACTGATAGACATAGCAGACGACAATGACCGACCAATCAACCCCGTGGACTTTGGTGGCAGAAATTTCACATCAGTTTGATGTGAGTGGTCTGTGTACAGTCTTAGATACCCAGCACATTTCCTACAAAATCATTAGACTGGAAAACGTGTCCGAATTGTGGGTGGAGTTCCCTGAGCAGGTTTCACAGGTGATGAAGTTGTTGGAAGTGATCGATGTACAACAGCGTGCGATGGATCGTCAGCTTGTAGGTGGCATGAGCGTTCAGGAGCAATTACGAAAAATGCCTGTGATCGCAGCTTTGTTATTGCTGAGCATTTTGGGTACTGCAATCGTTGAATGGGGCTTTCCTCTCATTCATTGGTTTACCTTTCAAGACCTTAGTATTGTTGGCGACAGTATCCAGTTTGATACTGCGGATAACGCCATGGCAAATGGTGAGTATTGGCGTTTGGTCACACCGATTTTTTTACATTTTGGTGTCTTTCATATTGCTTTTAACGGCTTGTGGTTGTGGGAGCTGGGCAGGCGGATTGAATCGTTGACCGGTAGTGTACAGATGATAGCCATTGTTCTACTGATGGCCATTGCCTCCAATCTTGGGCAATACCTATGGAGTGGACCTTCATTGTTTGGCGGTATGTCAGGAGTAGTTTACGGTTTGCTTGGCTATATCTGGGTTCGGCATAAGGTTTCTCCTAAGCCGGTGTTAGCAATACCCAAAGGATTGTTGGGCTTTATGTTGTTCTGGTTGTTTCTTGGTATGAGCGGTTTAATTGATCTTGTTATGTCAGGAAGTATTGCCAATGCTGCTCATGCGATAGGTTTGGTGACGGGTATGTTACTGGGTGGTTGGGCAGGTCGCAGTGAGTCTACTGGCTGATGGCAGTGCTATAATTCCCACCTGATAACTTGAGGTCACCTATGGATTTCCAACAACTTATTGAATCAATTACTCCTGAAATATACGCTAACCTCAAACGTGCTGTGGAGCTTGGAAAATGGCCAGATGGTTCTCGCCTGACCATGGAGCAGCGTGAGCAAAGTTTACAGGCAATTATTGCCTATGATGCTCGGCATAAAGCCGAGGAAGAGAGGGTTGGGTATATCGCACCCAAAAAGTCGAAAGAACCCTGTAGCAGTAAAAGTGATAGCAACAGCAAGTCGGCGGATGAACAACCGTTGAAGTGGCAGGAATAATCAGTGGCTTGTTATGAGGGTCACCTCCGTAAAATGCAGGTAGCACTGGCCGGTCCGGTCGAGTACCAGCTTCCATTAGATGATCAATTGGTTCCGCTCAATGACTTTTTGGGCCAAGTGATACGTATTACACATACGGGTGTCATCCATTGTGCCCATTGCGGGCGACGCAGTAATAAAAGCTTTAGTCAGGGGTATTGCTACCCTTGTTTCACCAAGTTAGCTCAGTGCGACATCTGTATCGTTAGCCCCGAAAAATGCCAC
>JBALVP010000170.1:0-2787 GCA_036961395.1 Porticoccus sp. | reverse complement strand
GCCAGTGCCCCCATATTTCTCCTTGTTCCAGGCATCAAACAAAAATCCGCTGGCAGAGGGATATTGAGACATCACCTCAGCCACATCGAGCCCAGGCTCCATGCGAATAGCTTTGATATAGGGTCGCCCAAACTGCTCACAGTAGGCGACATCCTCATCTCCATGGAATTGCAGAAGGTCTAGGTCAACCTCACGCATTGTTGAGGCTACTTCCTCTACAGAAGCATTCACAAACAATCCCACTACTGTTACAAATGGGCCGACAGCACGCGCTATATTCACAGCGGAAGAACGCTCAATATAACGAGAGCTTTTGGGATAAAACACCAAACCAATAGCATCAGCACCAGCATCAGCTGCTGCCCGGGCATCTTCAACTCGGGTTATTCCACAGATTTTAACTCTTGTACTTTTCACAATGGGGCACTGTTCACGATGGGTTCTGTTCACCACTTGTTATTAACAAGGACGTTCAATAGCAAGTCGCGGATTGTAGCAAAAAGGGATCGGCCCGCCTATCGCTCCCTAGGGCTTCTTGATGATTAAACCGTGCTGATAAACAGAGGTCCGGGAATGAACTTGGGTATCTCAAAATGATCGGGATAGCGGACAGCCACCAGATACAATCCATTCGCTGGTGCCGTTGCTGGTGCCTGGGTTCGGTCCTTCTTTTTCAGCAAGGCCCCAAGCCACTCAACCGGCTGATCACCCCGGCCAACACACAACAAACTACCAACAATATTTCTAACCATATGATGTAAAAACGCGTTGGCAGTAATTTCAACAATAACTAAATTTCCTTGCCGCAAAACATTGATTGCATGGACATTTCTGTTGGGTAAGCGTGATTGGCAACCCGCCGCTCTAAATGAACTGAAATCCTGCTCCCCTATTAATTGCTGTGCAGCCTGATCCATTAGCGACTCATTGAGCGGCTTTTTTTCCCAGGTCAATCCATGGTGACAAATTGCGGGGCGCTGGGGTTGGTTAGCAATCAGATAACGATAGGTTCTTGCTGTTGCGCTGAAGCGCGCATGAAACTGAGCCGGTTGTTCCGTAACCCAGTGTACACGTATACCAAACGGTAAATTAGCATTTGCACCCAGTAGCCAATTGCGAGGTGCACGGTCAGCACCCGTGTCAAAATGAATAATTTGGTTGGTTCCATGAACCCCGGTATCCGTTCTTCCCGCACAAGCAATGGTTACCGGCTGGTTGGCAACTGTTGTCAGCGCAGCTTCAACCTCTGCCTGAACACTGGGACTATGGGTTTGTCGTTGCCACCCACAAAAAGAACTGCCGTCATATTCGACGGCAGCGGCTATACGTCTGATCCTCTCCGGAAGCAGCTCTCCCTCAGGCACCAAGCCATTGGCCAGATACTTCCAAGGGTCACTGGAATTTAGCTCAATCAGGTAACATCCTCAAGCAATCCACGAGCCTTCTCCTGCTGGGCCTCACTACCCTCAGCAACCACCTCATCAAGAATATCTCGAGCGCCATTAATGTCACCCATGTCCAGATAGGCTTCAGCAAGCCCAAGTTTAGTGTCACATTCATCTAACTCCCCTAAAGCATCAAGGTCGTTATCCAGACCACCATCAAGGTCATCGGTGCTTTCCACTGAAAGTGCTTCCAAGGACTCATCAGATGAAGCTTCAACATCCAATGCTTCTGTAGCGCTTTCTAACGGAGCATCATCAAGGCCTAGATCACCAATGTCTGCATCAATACCTGAAGACAGTGAATCCATGTCTACATTATCCAAGTCCAGATCTAAATCAAAGTCAGATTCCGTATCTGAAGAAACCTCCGATTCTGATGAGACAGAAACAATAGCCCCATCATCTACCGCTTCAGTTGATTCCTCAGTGGACATATCATCACTGTCAGAATTTTCTTCATCGGGTTCTCCGGTCAAAGGTTCGGGAGTTAACTCTGATCGCAAAGAAACGGCCTTGGCATCTGCAGCTGCATCATTGAGTTCAGCCATTGCCATACGCTGAGTATCAAATTTTTCCAAGTCATTCGCATTCACATAGACTTCCAATAATTTAAGTCGCAGTGATGTATTACTGGAATCTTCATCAATAGCATTGGCAAGGGTCAATTCGGCCTGATTATAGTTGCCCAAAGAAAGGTAAATATCTGCCTCACCTACGGGATCAACACCTTCACCATCGGCAAGCTCTAATTCTTCAAACTCTTTTAGTTCTTGCTCATCAAATTCTGGAACAGCCTCAGCAAGAACCTCTAGCTCTTTTTCGCTGAACGTATCTTCAATGTCTTCTACTTCAGGTTCTGGTACAGGCTCCGGCTCATTAACCAGCGTCCGCAAAGAGAGCTCATCGGGCTCGTCCTCACCCTGTTTCCGATTTCTAAAAAAGAGCACAACAGCCAACAGTATCGCCAGCAAAGCAATTAATGGATATAGCAAGATATCCATCCAAGCCGCAAAGTCGAAACCAGCTTGCTTCGTTGATCCAGAGGATTGAGGCTCTTCTGTAGTTGCTGCCACCTCTGAGCTGTCCTTAGTTGAGTCGCCCTCAGCTGAACCAGCGTCAACGCTAACTGCGGACTCCTGAGCAGGTGCTTCATCATTATTTTCAGGCGTATCAGTCAATGAGTCAGGTGCTTGCTGAGATACCAGCTGTGTAGCTCTAAATGAGTCATTATTTATTTCAACAAGTCGACTCATCGTGGCAACCTGTTCTTCCAGATTTGCCAAGCGAGCCTTTAACTCTGCATTTTCACGCTGGGTTTTATCCAGCTCTTCCTGAATAACAG
>JBALVP010000016.1:0-18964 GCA_036961395.1 Porticoccus sp. | reverse complement strand
CCTGCGAAGAAAAAGCTTCTACCGCATAATCGTCGTAAGCGGTACAAAATATTACTGCTGGTGGCGGCTCTATTTCCGCCAAATACTGCGCCGCAGCCAAACCATCCATTCCAGGCATACGCACATCCATAAACACCAAGTCGGGACTAAGCTCTTCAGCCGCAGAAAGAGCCAACTCTCCACTCCCGGCCTCACCAACCACTCGACACTCACTTATAGATGACAGCATTCGCTTCAGCCTGTCGCGTGCCAAAGGCTCATCATCAACAATCAGTATTTTCATCGCCTCACCCTACCATCCTATGGGGTAGCTAATGCGAGTAATATAACAATTTTCGCTAGGCTCCGCAGTGACCTTGGCACTGGGGCCAAAATGGGCGGTCAGACGCTGGCGGACATTATGCAATGCCATCTTATTGCCCCTGTGCTGTTGTAGTGCCCGGCGCAAAGGGTTGGAGACGACGATTTCTATTCGGTCGTTAATTCTCTTCACCGAAATAAATATCTCGCCGCCTTCCTGCAACAATTGAATACCGTGGTAAATCGCATTCTCTAGAACTGGTTGTAGCGTCAAGCAGGGAATATGTGCTCCCTCACCATAGTCGCCAATTTCCCACTTGGCTGACAATCGATCGCCCAAGCGCAGTTTTTCTAGCGACATATAACGTCGGCACAACGATAACTCTTCACGCAGAGGTACCAGTGTTTGTGAATCAGTCAAGGCATAGCGGAAAAGATCGGACATATCCTCCACCACCCGCTCCGCTTTCTCCGGGTCAGAACCAATCAAGCTGGCAATCATATTCATACTATTAAACAGAAAGTGAGGCCGAATACGTGACTGCAATGCCTGAATTCTAGCTTCCAATTCCGCCTTCTGGCGCACCCTCAACTGTTGCTGCAAATACAGATAACGCAACAGAATGCCAGCCGGAATTGCTGCTAACAGTAAATACTCAAAAACATTCCAAACATTATATTCGCGATTAACCAAGGGGGCCGAATACCACCACATCACTGCTTCAGATGTCGCACCACAAAATAACGTCACCAGCAATATCAGAAAGAATGAAGTAAACGCCGCACCCACATGATGCATACCTGAGAGAAACCGGTTGGCAAAACACAATACAACGGCGCTGAGCAGTGCAATCCACAACGACAATAGAGATACTTTGGCCAGCTTCACCCAGTCAAAATGTTGCAGCCCGCTATCGGCCACTGTAATCAGTAATGCCAATAATTCAGAAATAACCACCACTGCCAGCAGTCCTTGCCCACGGCAAAGGTCTGGCAAAAAAGAATCACCTTCACTGCCAAACAAGTGTGCCGGTTTTGGTTTACCAAACGTCCAATTAAAAACCATCCCTTATAATCCCCAACTCATCCTTATGCATACGCGAAGCTTCACGCTTTGTTATAATCCCGCCTTATCCATCACACTGGCGACCCCAATGTATCGTCAGCACACAGATAAAGAGCTAGTTTACCCATGAGTGATCCAAAAGACACCAACCAAGCCTGGGGCGGCCGCTTCAGTGAACCAACCGATGCTTTTGTAGCCAGATTTACTGCTTCCGTCAATTTTGATCAACGATTAGCCCGCCATGATATTCAAGGCTCTATCGCCCATGCCACCATGCTAACCAAGGTGGGTGTTCTTACCGATGATGAGCTGCACAGCATCCAAGCAGGGCTGAGCGAAATACTCACAGAAATTGAAGATGGTACTTTTGAGTGGTCCGTTGCACTGGAAGATGTCCACATGAATGTGGAGGCAGCGCTCACCGCTAAAATCGGTGTTACAGGTAAAAAATTACACACGGGGCGCTCACGTAATGATCAGGTTGCCACAGATATTCGCCTGTGGCTGCGAGATGAGATTGATGCCATCAGCACCGAACTCATTCGGCTACAGCAAGGTATTCTGGGCTTGGCCGAGCAGGAAGCCGACACAATCATGCCGGGCTTTACTCATCTGCAAACGGCTCAACCTGTTACCTTTGGTCATCATTTACTGGCTTGGTTTGAAATGCTGGTAAGAGACCACAGCCGACTACTAGACTGCCGCAATCGGCTCAATCAATCCCCACTGGGCGCTGCTGCACTGGCAGGCACCACCTACCCCATTGATCGGCAAATGACCGCAGAACTATTGGGCTTTGACGGGCCAACCCGCAACTCCCTCGACTCCGTGAGTGATCGTGACTTCGCCATCGAGTTTTGTGCCTTTGCCAGCATTCTACTCACGCACCTGTCCCGAGCATCCGAAGAACTAATACTCTGGACCTCAGCACAATTCAACTTTATCGAAATGCCAGACCGCTTCTGCACCGGCTCCTCCATCATGCCGCAGAAGAAAAATCCTGATGTACCAGAACTGGTGCGTGGCAAAACAGGTCGAGTTAATGGCCATCTCATCGCCCTACTGACACTGATGAAATCCCAGCCACTGGCCTACAACAAAGACAACCAAGAAGATAAAGAACCGCTGTTTGATGCCGTGGATACAGTTAAAGACTGTCTGCGCGCCTTTGCCGATATGATCCCCGCCATACAAGCCAAAAAAGACAATATGTCTGAAGCAGCCCGCCGAGGTTTTTCAACCGCCACCGACCTTGCTGATTATCTGGTTCGTAAAGGAATCCCCTTCCGCGACTCACATGAAATTGTCGGCAAATCGGTGGCCTATGGGCTGGCTGAGAATAAAGATCTCTCTGAAATGACCCTAAAAGAACTTCAGCAATTTTCGGACACAATAGAAAGTGATGTGTTTGATGTGCTCACTCTGGAAGGCTCCGTGGCTGCCAGAGACCATATTGGAGGCACTGCGCCGAATCAGGTGAGAGCTGCGGTAAAGGCAGCCCGAGCAGCTCTGGGTGAATAGCCAATGAAACACCCAATACATCTGATGGCATTGTTTATACCTCTACTGCTAGCTGCTGTGCCTATAGCAGCCACGCCTATCAACGTTGCAGAAAACTGTAGCGAATGGATTGACGTTCGTCAGCAGAATACCGCCGAACCAACCATCTATTGGCTTCAAGGTTTTGTGGCTGCCTACGACCAATACGAATACACCGGCAAAAATCCCAAAGGCGTAATGGGCAACGCCGAAGGAAATGATCTTGCCACATGGATGGATGACTATTGCCAAAAAAATAGCCAAAGCAATCCACAGGAGGCTATTGAATCACTGATTGAAGAGAGAAAACCGGCACAGAAAGCCTGCCCGGTAAGACGCTCCGGAGGACGCCCCTGTCCTCGGGCAAAGGAAGAGAAAATTCCTGAGATTGGAGAATGATCATAAAAAGAAAAAGGGGCAAATCTATTTTGGTTGAATAGTTAGATTCAGATTAAAAACCTATACGTCACTCTCAAACTTGAGTTCAGCACTCTTTGAGCTAAAACCCAATTCAAAAACCAAACACCATCCCCGCTTCACCCTGCTCCTCACACACTCGCGCCAACAACCCCTGTAAGGTTTCACCGGTAGTAGTACACACCCAACTATTCTCACTGAGATTAAAATAATACCCGCCCGATTTCGCCGCCACCCAAATTTGGGCCATGGCAGGTTGCCGAGAGACGATCACTTTAGAGCCATTGGCCTCAATGGTCAGGGTCATTACCCCTGCGGTATTTTCGTAGTCAATATCGGCGCCGCTGCCATCAATTGACTCCTCCATAGAGAGCATTAATTCATCGGCCAGCTGACTAAATTCGGTTTCATTCATGGTTATGAGATCACATTGGTACATTTAAGGTTCGAGTGGAGTATAGGCGATTGAGTGTTGTGGGTGTCAGCCGGTATACTCGCTGACATCTCAAGAATCAAAATACAGGTTTTTTTCATGCAACGATTTTTAGCATTGGTGCTGCTACTGGCAGCATCCACGATTGGTCTGGCCGGTTGCGGTAACAAGGGGCCTCTTTACCTCCCGCCTCCACCTGTACAGGAAATAAGTGCACCTGCAGCAGTACCTGAAGAGGTATCTGAAAAGGCCCCTGAGGAAACAGCTGAAGAGGCAATCGAACCTGAAGACAGCTCTGAGGACTCCTCTGAAGAAATAGAAGCCGCTGAAGAGTCCGAAGCAGTCGAAGCAGTCGAAGCAGATTAAAGACAGACTATGACACATTACCCCAACCGCAACGGTGAGCTATTTGCTGAAGATGTCGCACTGGCCACCATAGCGGAACGTTATGGCACCCCCACGTACGTCTACAGCCGTGCCGCTCTGACAGAGCATTTTCTCGCCTACGAAAATGCCTTGGCAGATTGCGCCCACTTGGTTTGCTATGCCGTAAAAGCTAACTCCAATATTGCCGTACTCAATGTACTGGCAAAACTGGGGGCAGGGTTCGACATCGTCTCTGTGGGCGAGCTGGAACGTGTTCTCGCGGCAGGTGGTGATCCGAAAAAAATCATCTTCTCCGGCGTTGGCAAACAACCGGTCGAAATGGAACGTGCCCTAGATGTAGGTATCCATTGTTTTAATGTGGAATCTGAAGCAGAGCTTGATGTGCTCAATAGCGTTGCTCGCGCCTGTGGAAAAATAGCTGATATCTCCTTACGGGTGAACCCGGATGTGGATGCCAATACCCACCCTTATATCTCCACGGGGTTGCGAGACAATAAATTTGGCATCGATATCCACAAAGCCCATGAAGTCTACCTTCGTGCCAACGGGATGGATTATCTCAATATTGTTGGTGTGGACTGTCATATCGGATCACAGCTCACTGAAACAGCCCCCTTTATTGATGCTCTAGAGCGTGTTCTGTCACTGGTAGACCAACTGGCGCAGGATGATATTACTCTGGAGCACCTGGATTTGGGGGGCGGCCTTGGTGTCTGCTACAAAGATGAACAGCCACCTCACCCGGCAGACTATATTGCAGAGCTTCGCCAGCACTTGGGCAACCGTGACCTGACATTGATTCTGGAACCGGGTCGATCCATAGCCGCCAATGCGGGAGTATTGCTCACCCGTGTTGAATACTTGAAACCCGGTTCGGAGAAGAATTTCGCCATTGTTGATGTGGCCATGAACGACATGATTCGTCCTGCGTTATATCAGGCCTGGCTAACCATTGACCCCGTCACGCCAAGAATAGGCGTAAGCTCGACGTGGGATATCGTTGGCCCCGTCTGTGAAACCGGTGATTTTTTAGGCAAAGATCGAGAAATGGTTGTTGCTCAGGGTGACCTGCTCTGTATTGGCTCCTCTGGCGCCTATGGCTTTACCATGAGCTCCAACTACAACAGTAGAGGCCGAGCCGCAGAAATTATGGTCGACGGCGACACTGCCCACGAAATCCGCCAACGGGAAACAGTTGAAGATTTAATGCGTGGTGAAACGCTCTTACCTGATTAAAAAAACGGCCTTACCACACTAAAAATGATAAGAACCCAATGCTAGTAAAGTTCACCAAAATGCACGGCCTGGGCAATGACTTTGTTGTTATTGATGCAGTAACCCAGGCAGTGGCCCTCACCCCGGAACAAGCCCGCAAGTTGGGCGACCGGCGTTTTGGTGTGGGCTGTGATCAAATTTTGGTGGTAGAGCCCCCCACCCGACCTGACGTGGACTTCCGTTACCGGATTTTCAATCAGGATGGCAGCGAGGTGGAACAGTGCGGCAATGGTGCCCGATGCTTTGCCAAGTTTGTTCGGGATCGCCGCCTGACGGGTAAAAGTACTCTTCGTGTTGAAACGGCCAGTGGTATTATTGAGCTACGGGTTCGCCGCGACAACCAGATAGAAGTGAATATGGGCGCACCTGTTCTTGAACCGGCACAGATTCCTTTTACGACTGGCGCAAAAGCCAATAGTTATCCCATCGACGTTAACGATGAGCAGTTGATGATCGGTGCTGTCTCCATGGGCAATCCCCATGCGGTATTACAGGTCACCGATATCGATACCGCTCCAGTGGCCACTTTGGGGCCGCTTCTGGAAAATCACCCCAGCTTTCCCCAGCGAGTCAATGCCGGGTTTATGCAAGTAGTCAGTGCCAACGAAATCAACTTGCGAGTCTACGAACGCGGTGCTGGGGAAACCCTGGCTTGCGGCACGGGGGCTTGTGCGGCGGTGGTGGCAGGTAGATTACAAGACCTGTTAGACTCTTCCGTGACCGTTAACCTCCCCGGTGGGAGTCTGACAATCGATTGGCCCGGTGAGGGACAATCGGTCATCATGACCGGGCCTGCTACAACAGTATTTCATGGGCGAATAAAAATATGACCACAGATAACAATAACCCTGTCGATGCTCTTGCCAATACTCTGGGTGACACTCTTATCGAGGCCGCCGACAACACTACCGTTGATAATGCTGATAGCGAGTTATCTTCTGAGCAGATTAAAGCCTACCTACAAACCCACCCGAATTTTTTTGAAAACCACCCCGACCTTCTGGAACTGATCAGCTTACCCCACGAAAGTGGCACCGCCGTATCATTGGTCGAACGCCAAATTTCCGTATTAAGAGAGCGTAACCTGGAAATGCGTCAACGGATTAGCGGCATGTTAGAAGCGGCTAAAACCAACGACAAACTATTTGATAAAACGAAGCGTCTGGTCCTGGCTCTCCTTGATACCAAGGATCTCCCTTCTATTGTCGATACGCTGACTGAAAGCCTCAGCAACGATTTTCAAGTGGAATTTCACAGTTTGACCCTATTTGGCGACCCAAAATCTATCCCTGCATGTCATGCCCAAATAGTTAGCCAGGATCAAGCCAACAACCGGGTTGGTACGTTACTGCGAACCAATCGTGCAATCTGCGGTGTACTTGGTAGCGACGAACTGGAATTTTTATTTGGAGAGCAATCTGCCAAGGTGGGCTCTGTCGCCGCTGTGCCACTGTCTCATGGCTCAGCCTTCGGGCTTCTCGCTATCGGTCATTCTGACCCCAACTATTACCGCAGCAGCATGGGCACCCTATTCCTCACCTATATCGCCGAGGTATTGAACCGAATCATGCCCAATCTGCTACAAAAGTAGCTAGGTACTAGCACATGAGCGACTCGCTCATCGAACGGCTCGCAGAATTCGAACAACACCTTCGCACCGAGCGAAGGCTGTCCAGCTACACGGTTCAAAGCTACAATCGCGACCTCAACAAATTGGCTGACTGGTGTAAGCAACAAAACATCCAACACCCAGACCAGCTTGACCCCCAGCATATTCGCCAGTGCATGGCATCGCTTCACCGAGCTGGGCTCGGGGGCCGCAGCCTTCAGCGTTGGCTCTCTTCTCTGCGCACATTTTTTAACTATGGCTTAAAACATCGCTGGGTAAAATCTAACCCAGCCAATGGTATTGCCGCTCCAAAATCTCCCAAGAAGTTACCCAAAACGCTGGATGTCGACCAAGTTGCTCAATTTGTATCCTTATCAGGCAACAGCTGGATCGACTGCCGCGACCACGCCATGATCGAGCTTCTCTACTCCTCCGGGTTAAGGCTCTCTGAGCTGGTGGGGTTAAACCTCACCGATATTGATCTCAGAGACGCTATAATGATCGTCACGGGAAAAGGCAATAAAACCAGGCAATTACCCGTAGGACGGCATGCAATTGATGCTCTCAAAACTTGGCTAAAGAGTCGCCGGGAGGTGGCCAGCACCGATCAAACTGCACTATTTTTAAGCCAACGGGGCAACCGTATATCACCGAGAACTATTCAGGATCGCCTCAAGAGAATTAGCATCAAACAGGGCATGCCCGGAAAGGTGCACCCACATATGTTGCGCCATTCTTTTGCCAGCCATCTATTGGAATCCAGTGGTGATCTGCGAGCTGTTCAAGAGCTATTGGGACACGCCAATATTTCTACGACACAGATCTATACCCACCTGGATTTTCAACACCTAGCCAAGGTCTATGACAAGGCGCACCCTCGCGCCCAAAAAAAGAAAGATGATTAATTCAAAACTGACTAAACTTTTTCGCTTATCTAGACTCTAATTTTTTTCCATCACCAATACTTGGAGTATGCGCCGTGCATAAGTTGTTGATCCTGCCGTTACTACTTCTCACACTAGCCTGCCAAGCACATGACGATCCGAATAGGCGGCTAATTTCAACCAATGGTTTTGGTGAAGTGAAAGTGAAACCAGATATAGCCATCGTCAACCTCAGTGTGCGTGCAACCCATAAATCGGGCAAGGCCGCAAAACAGGATGTAGATGACCGGGTAAACAACTATCTTGATGTGCTTAAGAACATGAAAATTAAGCCTGAGGATATTATTGCTTCATCCATCCGGCTGAACCCACGGTATGAACATCATAGTGGCACTCGGCGTTTTACCGGCTATGAAGCAATGCGAACACTTTCCGTCACACTACACGACATGGGGCAGCTCACCGGCGTGATGGATCAGGCGCTCGAACAGCGCCTAGAAGGTATCAACAACATCCGCTACGACAACAGCCAGATGGATGCCCATATTCAATCTGCTCATCAACTGGCTATTTCAGACTCAAAAGCCAAGGCAGCAGCACTAGCCAAAGCCTATGGTGCAGAGCTGGGGCCAATCATTCGCATCGACTACCACCGCAACACCTCAGTTTATCGGGGTACAGCGAAGGACTCACCCATGGAATCGGCCCAAATGATGCGGGCTGCCCCATCACGCCCAGGTACTTATCTGCCAGATCAAATCACCTACACCGATAACATTCAGGTTCAGTTTGACTTGATCATTAACCCTTAATCAGAGAGACCATCCCTCGATAAAGAGATAATCCATGAGCGACCTATCTGCGATTCACCTAACCAAGCAACGCAACCAACAACCAAAGGTTGGTATCAGCGCCTGCTTGGTGGGCGATAACGTGCGCTACGACGGTGGAGACAAATACCACCAATTGATCAATAACGAATTATCTCCCTGGCTGGATTTACAGGTGATATGCCCAGAGGTTGAAGCAGGGCTGGGCATACCGCGTCCGCCCGTTCACTTAGTGGAAGACCAGGGGAAAACCCGGGCACTCGGTGTAGAGCACCCTGACCTTGATGTGACTGATGCATTAGAGACTACCGCTAAACAGCTCACTCAATCCCAGTGTCAGGACTTATGTGCTTATATTGTAAAGTCGCGTTCACCCAGTTGTGGTGCAGGCTCCACCCCGAGCTATGACATAACGAACAAGCAGACAGGGCGTGGTGATGGTTTGTTTGTGAGGGCACTCAAGACTGCTCACCCTAACATAGTGGTGATTGAGGAAAGCAGTCTCAGTGATACCCAGAGGTGTAAAGAATTTTTGGAACAATGCTACCTGTTGAGTGAACGCTAGCCTTAAGCCGACGTTACACGCACATAAACAGGTCTGAACTAATACACATTAAACCGCTTCGCTGCCAGTTTCACCCGTGCGGATGCGGATGACCTCTTCCAGTGTGGTGATAAAGATTTTTCCATCACCAATTTTTCCTGTCTGGGCTGATTTAGTAATCGCTTCAACCACCGTATCAACCTGGTCGTCATCAACAGCAATTTCCAATTTAACCTTGGGCAGGAAATCCACCACATATTCTGCACCACGATAAAGTTCAGTGTGGCCCTTCTGACGGCCGAAACCTTTCACTTCAGAGACAGTAATGCCCTGCACACCTACATCGGCTAGTGCTTCTCGAACATCATCCAACTTGAAGGGTTTTACCACCGCTGTAATAAGCTTCATATGACTACCTTATACCTTTCAGTATCGCTAAAAAATCTCCGGAAAAGATACACGTTCCGCTATTGAATTGCACTCTTGATTTAAGCGCTTAAGCCAAATCCATATTCTAAGCTCTTCATCAATGATAAAAAAAAGGGGCTGACCATAAATGGCCAGCCCCCTAAAGTGGAAATAATAAGTGAGAAAATGGTGGAGAGATTACTTGGTGCTAGCAAACTCAGGATAGGCATCAATGCCACATTCCGAGGAATCTACACCCTCATACTCTTCCTGCTCACCTACCCGAATACCGATAACAGCTTTCAGGGCAGCCCAAACGATCAGACTGGTGACAAAGGTCCAAGCAAAGATCACACCAATACCTGTGAGCTGGCCCACTAGGGTCGCATCTTCGTTTCCAGAGAGGCATACCGCCAACAATCCCCAGATACCGACCACACCATGGACGGAAATAGCACCCACTGGGTCATCAATTTTCAGCTTGTCCATGGTAGTTACCGAGAAGACTACGATGACACCACCGATAGCACCAATCAGCGAAGCACCAAGGCCACCCCATGCCAGAGGTTCAGCGGTAATAGCAACCAACCCTGCCAACGCACCATTCACGGCCATGGTCAGATCCGCCTTACCAAACATAATGTGGGCGAGAAGCAATGCTGCAAGCAAACCACCACAAGCTGCCGCGTTGGTGTTGACGAAGATATCTGCCACTGCATTGGCTTCACCAATATCAGATATTTTTAACTCCGAACCACCATTAAAGCCAAACCAGCCCATCCAGAGAATAAACATACCAATGGCGGCCAGGGGCATATTGGCACCTGGAATCGCATTGACGCGCCCATCTTTGGTGTACTTGCCTTTACGTGCGCCAAGTAACAACACACCGGCCAACGCCGCCGCCGCACCACACAGATGCACAACACCTGAACCCGCAAAATCCTGGAAGCCAGCAGCATCAAGGAAGCCACCGCCCCATTTCCACATACCCTGCATGGGGTAGATGAAGCCAGTCATCGCGACAGCAAAAATCAGAAATGCCCAAAGCTTCATCCGCTCAGCGACAGCACCAGAGACAATTGACATCGCCGTGGCAACAAAGACCACTTGGAAAAAGAAATCTGAAGCGCCGGAATAATAGGTTTCTCCACCGCTGGCAAGAACTTCTTCAGGGCTAGCGTTAGCAATGCTATTACCAAACCAAAGGTCAGGCAGGAAACCGCCCTCACTACCACCGTACATAATGGTGTAGCCCATGATTAGGTACATGAAACAGGAAACGGCATATAGCGCCACGTTTTTGGTTAGAATTTCAGTGGTATTTTTGGCACGAACAAGTCCCGCCTCCAGCATGGTAAAACCTGCTGCCATCCACATAACCAGTGCACCACACACAAGAAAATAAAATGTGTCCAATGCGTACTTTATTTCAATAATTTCAGGACTCATTGTTCAAGTCTCCCTTATTTATACAATATGAAGTTAAACTGCTTCAGCACCCGTTTCACCGGTACGAATTCGAATCACTTCCTGTAAGTCAGAAATAAAAATCTTTCCATCACCAATTTTTCCGGTATGGGCAGAAGACGTAATTGCTTCAATGGCGCCATCCACCATGTCATCGGCAAGAGCCAGTTCCAGTTTCACTTTCGGCAGAAAGTCCACCACATACTCAGCACCCCGATAAAGTTCGGTATGCCCTTTCTGTCGACCAAAACCTTTTACTTCAGATACCGTCACGCCCTGTACCCCGATGGCAGCGAGAGCTTCACGCACATCATCCAGCTTGAAGGGCTTAACCACTGCTGTGATCATTTTCATTGCATTACTCCTTAAGATTGCTTCTTAGGTATTACCGTACTCCCACCAAGCGGGAGTACGCCTATTTCACATCTGTTTAGTTATAGAGTTTTACTAATGGCAAAGACAACAGAGCTGTCACACCAGTCAGTGCCCCAGCACTCATCTTTATCAAGATCGGTATCAATCCAGCTAAGGCTGAAATCAACACCCATATAAGATTTGTTCAGCGTAATGGAGTAGTCGGAATAGCTATCTTCCCCATCACCCAAAAAAGCTTGTTCAGCATCTTTAGCCTTACTGTCATCACTATCGAATTCAAATGAGTTCAAACCGTAGTGGAAATCCAGTGAAAACTCCTGCGGCAGACTGAAACTGTAATCGCCGTAGACATAGTAGAACTCACCTGTTTCTAACCAATAGTCATCGGAGTAAGCGGCGCCCAGAGTAAAATCTGAAAAAGAAACGCTACCGTAGAATTCTTGGTAGTCGAGATCACGTTTACCCGTAAGATCAAACTCGGTTTCGTCAGAGCCGGGGTAGTCGTAATAGATGTACCCTACATCGTAAGAAACATCTTCAGAGAAATTACCGCCATAGCCCGCATAGTAATCAAGCTCCATACTTGCATCGGAGCTATCGGGATCTTGGAAATCAACGACCGACCCCCAGGTTCCTACATAAATGCCATTTTCAAAGGCCACATCAAATCCACCCTGAATGGCTGGACCTGTATCATTTTGAGAAATACCACGAAACTTATAGTCAGTGGTTAATGTCACATTGCCTGATACTTCAGCGGCAGTAGCAACAGAGGCAACCATCGGCACGGTCAGTGCGAGAGTAGTTAAAGCGAGAGTTTTTTTGAAAGCATTCATGAGCTTCTCCGAAATAGTAACAACAGCAAATAATAAATTCGTGATAACAACCAATTAGATGGTTTCAAATGAGATAATGCATTTGGCATGCCAATAACCCTGAACCCCCTGTTATATCTGAGGCCTGCGATAGACGCACTAATATAACGCTCCAGGTTGGTGCGCAAATTTAACGGGGGCCACCTGATGCGCACCAAAAGGGCTCAATGAGAAACAACTACATGACCATACCATTGTTTACTGACGCCTTAGGAATAGGCTCATGGTGTGCTGGAAAAATATTCGAGCTAGAATAGCCACTGTTTTACGGGAGCCATCAACCAATGAAGCCAGACGAACTACTCAACCAATTTTTACATCAGCTGAACAGTGTCATCACCCCGGGCGCCGAAGCACTGGGCAGTGAATTTCAGCAAAAGATGCGCACCGCCGCTCAAGCCGCCTTTGATAAGCTGGATTTAGTGACCCGAGATGAGTTCGATGCACAACGTGCTGTACTCAGCCGTACCAGAGAAAAACTGGAGGCACTGGAAAAACAACTGGCTGAACTGGAGTCTCAAGTTGGCGATCAATAAAACCACCCAGAAAACCGATGATTTAACGACAGGGTGATGGACACACTGAAAAGCTAACAGTTTAGGAAACAGGCGGCTCAGAGAAATACATAGCATAGAGAAATGATTCTCTACTCAAATACCACGGAGGGTATCAATGGCACTTGCCATTATTCATACACGCGCCAAGTCTGGCATCGACGCACCGGCCGTCACGGTTGAAGTTCATCTTTCCAACGGGTTACCCAGTCTCTCCATTGTCGGCATGCCGGAAACCGCCGTTAAGGAAAGCAAAGACCGTGTTAGAAGCGCCCTGCTCAATGCGCATTTCGAGTTTCCCGCCCGACGAATCACTATTAATTTGGCACCCGCTGACCTTCCCAAGGAAGGTGGCCGCTTTGACCTTGCCATTGCTCTGGGGATTCTAGCGGCTTCAGAACAGATTCCCGCTGATAGACTTAACGACTATGAAGTGATCGGCGAACTGGCCCTTTCCGGTGAGTTGCGTACAGTAGATAGCGTACTACCCACAGCACTTGCCTGTGCCCGTGCCAAACGGAACCTTATTTTGCCCGCGCAAAATGCTGATGAAGCCGTCTTAGCAAATAATATTGGGGTTTACCCCGCCAACCACCTGCTCACCGTCTGCGCACACCTCAATGGCAACCAGCCAATCGCCAAATATCAGTGTCCCCCAAGTCCCAAACACCCACCGCGAACGACAGATATCAATGAAATAATCGGCCAACATCAAGCAAAACGAGCACTGGAGATAGCTGCGGCTGGAGGGCACAACCTACTGATTAGCTAGCCACCTTGGAATCTTGCTTCTCGATGAACTACCCGAGTTTCCCCGCAAGGTCTTGGATGTATTGGAGGTCTTGTGAGAACCGCTTCTGACACAACGCTGACCGTTGATATTAAGTGGTCTATTTTGTTTTATACTTAGCAAAGTAAGCATCGGCTTTAATGCATCCTTCACTAACATGGCGAATAAAGAGAATTAGTTCTCCTTGAGCATCTTCTTTGGTGTTGAAGGGCCCTATATCAACACCTTCACGGGTGCTGAAAAACCACAGATTGTTTACGTTGTAGACCCGCTCAGATCGAAAATAACACGCACTTCCTTCTTCTTGATTACGATGATTCATCAAGGTGACACAGCTATCATTAAGGGCGACCTCTAATAATAGTCCATATTATGAACAGCCGCTATTGGCACATTACCGACTGATAGCCTCATCTTCTAACTAACAAATTCGGCTACCCCTGTAGTTCATAAGATTTACCTACCTAAACATCCCTCACGTTAAGGGGTTATTAGTACACAACATCCTCTTTAGCGGCCCACCCGGAACGGGTAAAACCATGCTGGCCAGTCGACTTCCTGGCATATTACCTCCGCTAAAATCACAAGAAATACTAGAGGTGGCTGCCATTCATTCGGTCGCAGGGCTAGGCCTTAGGAAGCAGATCCAACACCCCCCTTTTCGTGCACCACACCACACGGCGTCGGCCGTAGCATTGGTAGGGGGCGGCAGTATTCCACGCCCCGGTGAAATATCTCTGGCACACCATGGCGTATTATTTCTCGACGAACTGCCAGAGTTTCCCCGCAAGGTATTAGAGGTCTTGCGAGAACCCCTAGAATCCCGAGAAATAATAATCTCCCGAATCAATGCACAGATACGATACCCTGCCAATTTTCAACTCGTCGCTGCGATGAATCCCTGCCCCTGTGGTTTTCAGGGGAGTGAGCGCTGCCGGTGTACCCCCGACCAAATACGTCGTTACCGGGATAAAATTTCTGGCCCGCTACTGGACCGTATTGATCTACAAGTAGACGTACCCAGCCTACCCAGCGATAAGCTGGTAGAAGGTAAAACCGATGGAGATAGCAGTGACACCGTCTACCACCGCGTTCAAATGGCCCGCCAGCATCAACTAGATCGCGCCGGGAAGGTCAATGCTCAAATGTCGAATCGGGAAGTCGTCAAACACTGTGCGCTTAGCGAACCTCAAAAGGTACTCTTGCAACGAGCCATTAATCAGCTCGGTCTTTCTGCCAGGGGGTTTCATCGAATTTTGAAAGTAACCCGGACTATTGCTGATCTGGATGACAGCACCACACTCAAGACTGACCATCTGACAGAGGCGCTTGGCTATCGAACCACCCTATCTCGATAACGCGCCATGAAATTGCAAAGGGACGAGTGTTATAGTTCGCTTATAACGAGGATGATTTCATGGCCGACGACTCTATAACTGATAGTACGACTGACAATACGAATGATAGCAACACGACTACAGGTGGCAACACAGACTCATCAGGCTTTATTCATATGCTAGACGGCCTGCTCGATAAAATACCCAAGCTGAATGATGACACCGTAGAGGGCGTTGATTCAAAACTGCGTGCGAGTATTGGCAAACTCACCAACGGCATGTCGCCCATGCAATTAATTCTGGCCTACTCAGATTGGCTGGGACACTTGGCCATGGCGCCGGCCAAACGTCTTCAACTGCTACAAAGCCTGGCAGAAAAAGTACTGCAATTATCCATCACCGCCGCAAAGACGGTGACGGAGAAAAGAGACGAATCCCTGCCTCAAACCTCCTCTCTGTTCAAACATGAACTGTGGCAAAAACCACCGTTTAACCTATTGGCCCGCGGCCATTTGGCAACCATGGACTGGCTCAAGGAGCTGTCCACTGACATTCCTGGCATGGCCCCCTCTAACGCTGAATTAGTCGGTTTTATTAACGAGCAAATATTCCAAATACTATCCCCTTCCAACTTTCCACTGAGTAATCCCGAGGTGTTAAAAACCACTTGGGATGAAAAAGGAAAAAATATTCTGGCGGGCATTAGCCATTTACAACGAGACATTAAAAAGTCACTACTCAAGAAAAACGATCCTGAAATGGGTGACTTTAAAGTGGGCGAAAACTTGGCCACTACGCCCGGAAAGGTTGTTTTTCAAAATGAGATAATGGAGCTCATACAATACAAACCGTCCACCAAGTCTGTCGCTCAGGAACCAGTATTAATCGTACCCGCTTGGATCATGAAGTATTACATTCTGGATCTTTCCCCCGAAAAATCATTGGTGAAATATCTGGTCGATCAGGGAAAAACTGTGTTTATGATTTCCTGGAAAAACCCCGACAAAGATGACAAAGAACTCAGTCTGGATAATTACTTGAAATCAGGATTTTTCGCCGCACTGGATGCCGTCAAAGCCATTGCACCCAAAACAAAAATCAATACAGTTGGCTACTGTATCGGCGGCACCCTTCTCTCCATTGGCGCGGCTACACTGGCCCGTCAAGATGACGATATTCTTAACAGTATTACCCTACTCGCCGCACAGGTAGACTTCACAGAACCCGGAGAGATCAAACGATTTCTGGGGTCTAGCCAGATGGCATTCATTGACAGCCGGATGTGGACGGATGGCTACCTCGAAGCCGCCAGCATGGGCGATGCTTTCAAGGCACTGCGATCTGAAGACATGATTCTCAATCCAGCGGTGGATCGCTATTACCTTGGACGGGAATCCAAACCCAATGCATTAATGGCCTGGAATGCCGATGGCACACGTATGCCCGCCAATATGCACAGCCGTTATCTTCGAGAGCTGTTTATGGAAAATCAGCTCGCGGCCTGTAAATATTTAGTCGATGAGAAACCCATTGCATTGCAGGATATACGAACGCCATTTTTCGTTATTGGCACAACCACTGACCACGTAGCGCCTTGGAAGTCTGTCTATAAAATACATCATTTAGTTCGCTCGGATGTCACCTTCCTGTTGACCAATGGTGGTCACAATGCGGGTATTGTCTGTGGCCCGGAACACCCCAGACGCCATTTTCAGCTGGCTACCCACGACCCCATGGACAAATACACTGATCCCGAAACCTGGGCGAAAACAGCAGAATCTCAACAGGGTTCCTGGTGGCCTGCCTGGAATTACTGGCTGGATGAACACAGTATTGGGGAAGTACCAAAGCGAACCATGGGTGCAGGTAAAAAAGGCTATAAAGTACTTCGTGATGCACCGGGTGAGTATGTATTTGGTTGAGCTGACGGGGCCTTCCATTGAATCATCAATAGCACTGGCAGCCATCAATGACCCTGTTACAATCCGCCGCCTTTTTGCAGCCCGGAATAACTAGCCCTCTTGAAAAATCTGAACCCTCAACAAAAAGCCGCGGTTAAATATATTGATGGGCCGCTACTGGTGCTGGCTGGTGCTGGCAGCGGTAAAACCAGTGTAATCACCCAAAAAATTGCCTATCTAATCAACCAGTGCGGTATCAGTGCCCGACATATCGCCGCCGTCACGTTCACCAATAAGGCTGCCCGCGAAATGAAAGCGCGGTCTGGCAAACTCGTCAGTGGGCCTGAAGCCCGCGGTTTGACAGTGTCCACCTTTCACAATTTAGGTCTCACTATTATCCGCCGGGAAAGCAAGCTCCTCGGCTTTAAGCGCGGGTTTTCAATTTTCGATGCCGACGATGCCAAAAACCTGCTCAAGGAATTAATGCTAAGGGATTCTGATCTGGATTCCGAACATCTGGATCTTGCACAACATCAGATATCCCGCTGGAAGAACAACCTACTCTCACCCAGCCAAGCACTGTCTCAAGCAGAAAATGGTAGTGAACAGGCCATCGCCATCGTCTACGAGCGTTATAGCCAAGCACTACGTGCCTATAATGCCGTGGATTTCGATGACCTTATTTTAATCCCCACATGCCTGTTCCGGGATCACCCGGATGTTCTCGATAAATGGCAAAACCGCATCCGTTACTTGTTGGTGGATGAGTATCAGGATACTAACCATGCCCAATATCAATTGGTTAAATTACTGGTGGGTACACGTCGCGCACTGACCGTCGTTGGAGATGACGACCAGTCTATCTATGCATGGCGTGGCGCCAAACCAGAAAACCTGGTGCAATTGAATGAAGACTTTCCCGGGCTAAATGTGATTAAACTGGAGCAAAATTATCGCTCTACAGGCCATATTCTAAAAGCGGCCAACCAGCTGATCGACAACAACCCCCATGTGTTTAGCAAATCCCTGTGGTGTGACATGGGGCCAGGCGATCCATTGCGGTTAATCCGAACACCCAATGAAGAGGCGGAAACCGAAAGAGTCGTCAATGAAATTCTTGATATGCGGCTGAGAAAGAGCTGCCACTTTCGAGATTTTGCTGTGCTCTATCGTGGCAACTACCAAGCCAAACTGCTGGAGATGAAGCTACAAACCCAAGGTGTACCCTATCAGCTGAGCGGTGGCACCTCGTTCTACGCCCGCACTGAGATCAAGGACATCATGGCCTACCTGCGACTGGTGGTGAATTCAGATGATGACAATGCCTTCCTGAGAATCATCAATACGCCCCGGCGTCAGATTGGAACCACCACCTTGGAGAAACTCGGCCACTACGCCAATGAACGACAACTCTCCATGATGGATGCCATGGATGAAGTTGGACTGCAATCTCAAGTCCCAGCCCAAAATTTGGAGCGACTACAGCGATTCAAGCTGTGGCTCCAAAACGTGGAGCGAAACTGTATGAATGGCAATGCCGTAGAGGCCATTCGTGAAATGGTCAGCGACATCGATTACGAAGGCTGGTTACACCAAAATGCCAGCAGTGGTGCCGTGGCAGAAAAGCGCATGGGTAACGTCAATTTCCTGCTTGATCAGATCAAAAAATTACTGGAAAAAGATGACATGGCCGTGGCCGGTGAAGACCCCGTTAATGACGGCCAAGACGAAAATCAGATGGAAGATGCCATTGCCAAACTGATCCTGAGAGACTTGCTGGACCGCCAAGAAGAGGAGTCTGCCGATGACAAGGTTCAGTTGATGACTCTCCATGCCGCTAAGGGATTGGAATTCCCTCACGTCTTTCTGATTGGCGTGGAAGAAGACATCCTTCCTCACCGTAACAGCATCGAGGAAGGCAATATCGAAGAGGAGCGACGTCTTGCCTATGTGGGTATTACCCGAGCTCG
>JBALVP010000169.1:0-2809 GCA_036961395.1 Porticoccus sp. | reverse complement strand
GCTTTCGATTCGTGGTCGAGGGACTCGCGTAGAATATCGCCAATGTCGTGTTGGTGAGTTTCCAGCAATGGGCCGATGCCCAATGACGGATGGCCTCCGAGAGAGGTAATTAGTTCACCAGCTTCTTGTGCATGAAGGAGGCTATTATTTGCCTCAGAGCGCAACCAGCTGACGATGGGTATTCGACCATAACCAAACACCATCAGCGCGTAGTGGTTATAACGAACTACCCCGGCCAACTCAGTTTCCATAATCTTATTGAGTAACGCAATAACGTTGTCTGTGCCTTCTTTACCTGTACCTTCGTTCATAACTCGGTCTCCCTTAAAGCCTGCGAATAACGGACTATTTCGTTCCTTAAGACATCATGCCTTCACATGAGTAACACTCTATTAGGTATAGACAAAGATGGAAGAAGGGGCCAGAAGAAGAAATAGGGGTTAGAGGTGAAGGACTAAATGTAGAAAAACTGGATGTGTAAAAAGAGATGAATGAAAAGATGAATAAAAGGTCTTTAGCCAAAAGCTTTACTTAATAGCAGCACACCGCAAATAGGCATCAATATGAGGGTGTAAATTCTGAAGCGGCCGGGGTTGATATTTTTCAGGTGATGACTGGCAATCCATGCGCCAATGGCGCCACCAATACCTATCACTAGCCCGTAGGTGCCAATCTCCAGTGTCATGGCACCAAATCCTGTATAGGCGATTAACTTGGTCAGCTGCATGACTAGTGAATTGATGGCCTTGGTCGCCACCAGTTGTTCTTTTTCCAATCCGTAATTGAGCATAAACGGGTTGTGAACAGGCCCGCTACCGCCCACGACACCCGATATAAAGGATACCGACAGGCCCAGTGGGAAAAACCAGCGACGCCTCATAACAAAAGAACGTTTTGATTTACCAAACTGGTATTGAAATACCGTTGATATCAAAAATAGCCCGAGGACGATCTGAATCCACTGGGCTGAAATTTGGGTGAAGGCCCAGGCACCAATCACGGCACCCGCTAGACTGCCAGGAATAAGCCAGCAACTGACCGGCCAATTGATATGGGTTCTAAATAACCAGGCCCTGGACGGATTGGCCAGAAAAGCACCTAGACTAATTGCTGGCGCTACAACCTGAGGCCCGAGCATCAGGCTTAATACAGGGATCATCAGCATGGCAGCACCACCGGCGGCTACTGTACTGATGAACCATGCAATGGCCCCGCCAATAAATAATACAAGGAAGGTCATAATGAGGAGGACGGTTCTACTTGCGTTGGCTCAACTGCTGGAGGTTCTGTTCTAGGAGGTTCTATGGGGCTAGTGGGGAAGCTGCACCAGTCACTCCAGCTTCCCGCATAAAGCCGGGCATTATCCACACCAGCCAGTGATAACGACAACAAATTAACGCATGCCGTAATGCCTGAGCCACAATACACCACGGGGTTATCCGCTATAGGTAGAGCCTGCCAGGTTTTCTGTTGTTGCTCCTGTGGCTTGGTAAACCCAGCCTCATTGGTCACTTGTTGCCAAGGTGCATTGACGGCTCCGGGAATATGTCCTTTGACAGGATCAATGGGCTCTTCACGGCCCAGATAACGAAGGGCCTCCCGTGAATCTATCAACGTAATACGTCGGTTGGTTAGGTGTTTTCTCACCCAATGGCGGTCTACTACCAGTGAGGGGTTTTCAATAGCGTCAAAATCACCCTTACTCGATGTGGGCTTATCACCCGTTACGGAAAACCCAGCTGCCTGCCAGGCAGATAATCCTCCATCCAGTATTTTTACTCGATGGTGTCCAAAGAACCCCTGTAGCCACCACAAACGCGCTGCGCCAGCCAGGCGGTTATTATCGTAGGCCACGACCAACGTATTCTGGTTGACCCCACATTGTTTCATGCGGGTTGAAAACATCTTGGTCTCAGGAAGAGGGTGACGCCCACCATGTAACCCTTTTGGGCCAGAAAGGTCTTTTTCCATATCTAAATGATGGGCCCCGGGAATATGGCCTTGTTGATAGAGGGTTTTACCTAAGTTGTGATCGGCTAATGAGAATCGGCAGTCAAAAATAACAATATTGCTGCCTTTGATGTGATGAAGCTCTTCTGCGCTGATTATCCACTGGTTCATTATCTGGTGCTCAAAAACTGAAGTCTGGTATATAAAACTATAATAGTAGCCTGTGATAGTTACAGTTAATTCAGTGAAGAATCATAGCGCCTTTGAGGATATTTGGGGTGACCTGGGTATGCTGCAATGGTCTATTGACAGAATGTCCTTGGACTAATGTATGATGACACTTGATCTATATCATGGTGACCCCCTCGTTGTTATGAGGTAGACAAGATCTATAAAGCACGCTACCTAGCGAAAATAGGAAGTTTTATAACAATACAAAATAAGGGAACTCCCAATGAAGATGATAAGAGCAATATCCATTTTTATTCTGACATCAGTGTTTTTTTTCAACCCTGCCATGGCCGAAGAAGGTCAGGGGCTGATGGAAAAATTGTCAAAGGGCGCAGTTACTATAACGGCTGACCTCAAGGGTTGTGACGAAGATTCAGCAAAATACTGCCCGGGCCTGGACCCAAAAAGTAAAAAAGCCTTTATGTGCATGATGGCATATGAAGAAAGCCTGAGTGACTCTTGTAAATTGGGCATCGTGGAAGCTGCAATGGCCCTCAAACAGGGTGTGGCAGCTATTGAGTATTCAGTGATGTCTTGTGAAGGAGATGCTGATAAGTTTTGCCTTGATGTTCAACCAGGAGATGGGACAATCGTGAATTGTCTTAAGGCAAATGAGGCTGAAGTTAGC
>JBALVP010000168.1:0-2844 GCA_036961395.1 Porticoccus sp. | reverse complement strand
GATCATTAATTCAATCAGGGTAAAACCCTTTTGTACTTGATTCTTCATTGTCTTTCTCCCTTATAGAGTTTATTAATATTTGAAGGCAAGAAAAAACTTTGCAATATACATACCAACCACTTGAAATCCAGATGCAAGGGTACACCGCTAACTTTAAAAGTGACAAAAAGTGACAAATTTAGTCCAATCTCTTTAGATTCGAGCACTTATTCCTTAACCCTCTAGCTCACAAGCTCATCGTGTATTAACATCACACAACATTTCATTACAAGCAACGACAGGTAGTCAGCTTCCTATGAACACCCCAAATACTCTGAAAGGACTCCCAAAACGCTTTGTTGCTGACGGCTTGCTCGACGAGGCCGCAGCACAAGCAGCCATCACTCAGTGTGAAAAGGACAAAATCAATTTTGTTCACTACCTCACTCACAACCATCTGTTACCTGCCTACCTTATTGCCTCAGTGGCTTCCAATGAGTTCGGCATCCCACTTTATGACATTGAGGCTCACGACCTGAGTTTTTGTCCAAAAGACAAAATCAGAAAAAAGCTCATTCTAAAACATCAGGTTTTACCCCTTTATACCCGAGGCAACCGGATTTTTCTCGCGCAGAGTGACCCAACTAACCATCAGGCACTCTCTGAGGTTCGCTTTCAAACGGGTGCTTCTGTAGAAACCGTCCTGGTTGAACACGACAAACTAGAAACCGCCATAGATAAGTATCTAAACGAACAAGATGAAGATATCGGAGAATCACTGGACGCTATGGACGATGTCCATCTGGATGACCTGGATATAGAGGCCATTGATGATGACGACAACACGGATGATGACTTATCAGATGCTGATGACGCCCCAATTGTACGATTTATCAACAAACTGATGATTGATGCCATCAAACAAGGCTGCTCAGATATACACTTTGAACCTTATGAAAAAACCTACCGGGTTCGCTTTAGAACGGATGGAATTCTCAAAGAAGTCAACAAGCCCCCAGCAAATCTGGCACCTCGGCTGGCAGCTCGGCTTAAAGTGATGTCACAACTGGATATCTCCGAGCGGAGGATACCCCAAGATGGACGAATCAAATTAAGAATCTCAAAGAACCGTGCCATTGATTTCCGTGTTAACACCCTGCCTACTGTATTTGGTGAAAAAATAGTCTTGCGTATTCTTGACCCAACTAGTGCTCAGGTTAGTATTGAATCACTAGGATACGAAGACGACCAGAAACAGGCCTTCATGGAAACCCTGCATCAACCACAAGGTATGATTCTTGTCACCGGCCCCACGGGTAGTGGTAAAACGGTTTCCCTATATACCGGCTTGAACATTCTCAACACAACTGAGCGCAATATTTCTACTGCAGAAGATCCCGTTGAAATCAATATGCCAGGGGTCAATCAGGTTCAGATAAGAGAACGGGTCGGCTTAACCTTCCCGGCAGCGTTACGTGCTTTCCTGCGCCAGGATCCCGATGTCATCATGGTTGGCGAAATTCGTGATCTGGAAACGGCTGAAATTTCGATTAAAGCAGCACAGACTGGTCATATGGTATTATCCACCCTACACACCAACAGTGCACCAGAAACACTAACTCGACTCCTAAACATGGGTGTCCCAGCGTTTAACGTCGCCACCTCTATCAACCTTATTATTGCCCAACGCTTGGCTAGACGGCTGTGCACCCATTGCCGAAAACTGGCGCTCGATATTCCTGAACAGATTCTTAAAGAGGAGGGCCTTGACGAAACTGGCATTCCTGTCGATCAGGTCCAGATTTACCACCCTCAAGGATGCCCCAAATGTACCAATGGCTATAAGGGCAGGATTGGTATTTATGAGGTGCTGAAAGTGACACCGAGCATATCTCGAATTATTATGGAAGGAGGCAACTCTCTGGAAATTACTCGCAAAGCAGTAGAGGAAGGTTTCAGAACTTTGCGCCAATCGGCACTTCGTCGTGCTGCTGAAGGTATAATTAGCCTGGAAGAAGCAAACAGGGTAACCAAGGATTAATCCATGGCAACTGCACAAGCACAAACCTTTGTTTATAAAGGAAAGGATAAGAAAGGCAAAGCCATTCAAGGGCAGGTCAAGGGCACAAATCTGATGCTGGTGAAAGCTCAGCTGCGCAAGCAGGGAATTATCACCACCTCTGTTAAGAAAAAGTCGAAACCACTCTTTAGCCAAAAGCCTATCAAGGCTTCTGATATATCTGCTTTTACCCGACAAATGGCCACCATGATGAAGGCCGGAGTACCGCTAGTACAAAGTTTCGATATTGTGGCAGAAGGTGCAGATAAGGACTCCCTCCGCGATCTTATCTCCAAGATCCGAGATGATGTCGCATCCGGTCTCAGTTTTGGTGGATCCTTGAGAAAACACCCTAGATATTTTGATGACCTCTTTTGTAGTTTGGTGGAGGCCGGCGAACAGGCGGGCGCGCTGGAAACAATGCTGGATCGAATTGCCACCTATAAGGAAAAGACTGAGACCCTGAAAGCAAAGATAAAAAAAGCACTAACCTACCCAACTACCGTGGTCATCGTTGCTGTGATCGTGACGGCTATTCTTTTAATAAAAGTGGTTCCTATTTTTGCTGAGACATTTAGTAATTTTGGGGCAGAGCTTCCCTCCTTTACCCTGTTTGTTCTGGGGATTTCCGAGGCAGCACAAGAATGGTGGCTAGTATGGCTGGCTAGCAGTATTGCTGCTTTCTTTATCATTCGTGAATTACATCGGCGTTCACCTGCTTTTGAAGCAGCTATCGATAAATACTCACTAAAAGTTCCAGTCATAGGTAATATTTTGTACCAAGCAGTTGTTGCCCGTTTTGCCCG
>JBALVP010000167.1:0-2850 GCA_036961395.1 Porticoccus sp. | reverse complement strand
ATGCCCATGACTTTGTATTCACCATCAAGCATCTCAAAACCGAGATATTCTGTAATCGCACCGTAGAGGCCGCCCAGAGAATCAGGATCGTAAAATTCCTTAATTTTGTGAATTTTGCCATTCTCGCCATAGCCAAAGAATGTGGTGGCATATTCACCCTTGCCATCCACACCCATAATGGCTGTTTTCTCTTTAAAACCACTCAGGTGGTAGGCACTAGAGGCGTGGGCCAGGTGATGCTCAACGGACTCAAATTCAACTTTATTTGGATCGATTCCCAAATCACGCAACAGAGAAAATACTCTGTCGCGATATCGACGGTAACGACGATTGCCATTCAACAAAGCATCCAAGGCTCGGTCAGGGGCATACCAATAGCGCTTGGCAAAATGCCAACGTGCTTTGGAAAAAAGAGAAATCGGTGCAAAGGGTACAGCCACGACATCAACCGCTTCGGGCTTTATACCGGCGTATTCCAAGCAGAATTTTGCTGCTTCAAAAGGCATTTTCCCTTTGGCATGCTTATCGCGAATAAAGCGCTCTTCTTCTGCTGCGGCCACCAGTTTTTCATCAACATAGAGCGCAGCAGAGGGATCATGATTCAACGCACCGGAAATACCGAGAACAATTGTAGACACAGTTAAACCTTTTTATTAATAAGAGCAATACCCGCCTGCTGGGCAAAGGGGCTCAGTAATTGTTCGAAATGCTGCCAAGTATTGCCTTGCCAGTTATCCATAAACCGCTGTAAATCTCGGCCATATGCCTTTACAAACGGCGCCTTGTAACGGTGCCACCGCACCGCATCCAGGTCAATCACCTGGAGTTGCTCACCTGAAACAATCAGATTGGTGGCCTTCATATCTCCATGACTCACAGCACTGCGCCACAGAACATCAAATAAGTGTTGCACCTCAAGATTAAGCCACTCAGGTACCGGAGTATCACCGTGCTTCAATAACCAAGTATGTAAATTGTCACCTACCACACACTCCGTCACCAGGTATGCCTCCCGGCGAAATGGCCCGGCGCGATTTTCCCGCATCGCCAATGATGCTGGTGTGGCAATACCGAGTAATTCTAACCGATGGGCACTCTTCCATGAAGTCCAGGCCCGGCTCGGCCTAAAACAACGACTCAGGCCATGCCAAAAACTCTTGATATTGTAGCGCTTCAGAACCCAGTCACCGCCATCTCCTGAGACCTTGACTACCGTTGCCGTATTACCACGCTTAAGAAATTGAGCATACCCCACAGCAACTTCTGGCTCATCCATTAATCGGCACAATTTTTCACTCATGCGGGAACGTGCCATTGTCACAAAAGAACCTGCTGTTCGAGTCACCTCAAACTGAGAACATGAGCGAGTGGTCTTTACCAGATAGCGCTTAATCCTCTTCTCTCGTATGCGAACTACCCTAGAGAGAAAACCTTCCAGTGAAGACACCGTCCCACCATAGGCATCAATAACGTCTGGCACCAAATTATCGTAATTGGGTGCCATTTGAGCAAAGAACAGCCCCAAATTCCCCAAAGGGCTGTGCAATGACTCGATGCCGCCACCATCAATCACATGGAGCACCCCCATGCTGAGTAGAAAGTTATCCAAATGAATGTCTGCCTGCATCCAGCCGGCACGATGCAACTGACTAATCAGACCCAGTGCATCTCGCAACAACTGCTTTAATTGACAGGGAGACAATCCCTGATAACAGTCCTGTAGACTGACAGCATCATCAAGAAACTCAGTGGCAAGAAAATAACCGCCATCATCATCAACCAGACTCCAGACTTCCTTTGGACAAGGCACTCCAGCCCCAGCCATAGCTTTCAACCCAGCTCGTTCACGGTCGAAATATTTTCTCTGGAAGAACAGTTTAACCAGCACCATCGCACCACCCCAATGGGCACGAAATGCCAGGCGTTTGCCAGGCAAATGACGATAAACCTCCTCACAGACTAGCGCTTCATGACCGGGCACCGCTAACTGGAATGGTGCTGATAGCCCTTGACCCGCCTGCTGTAGTTGCTGAAGTGTTAGCAGGACAGCCATCCCGAATTTACCTTTTTGCCATAATTTTATCGGCCACTTTTTTCTCTAAAGCTGGTAGAGACCAACGAACGGGAGAGGTTTCAATATAAGCTTCTAGAAACTGCTGGCGGTCTTCAGGCGTTAGCTCCCCGGTGTTGCGAAACAGGGTTGCCAGCTCTTTTGGGCCACGATCCTTTGATATCATGCGCTTACACTTTTCAAGGTCGATAAGCCTTATGTCATCCGGCTCAGAACAGGAAAAATAAATATGCTTGGGGTACAGACAACCATGCCTTAACCCCATAGCGTGCAAACGCCCAACCAGTCTTCCCAGCACCTGTAAACCATGCTTCCTTTCAACCGGAGAAACTGTCTGCTCCAACCATGGCGACATAGGCTGGTAACCATCCAGTGCACAAGTAACCAATATTGCCCGATCCGCACGCTTCTTATCCCGACCATAACAAGCAACATCCATGGTCAAAATGCCACCCTCTTCTAACTGGCGAATATTTAGAACTTCCCTCATCGCCAATGGAATGCCTTGCAAAGGACTCTTTAATGTTCGGCAATTATGGTTTTCCTGGCGCTTCAGATAAAACTGTTTCTCAACCTGTGTTTCAGCATCGGTGAGAGAAAAGATGCCCACATCACTATGACCACCCCGACCCACATTGGGGTCATCGACAATCTTGACCTCGGCATTCCACAATGCCTCAAAGCTATCCAGGCCGTTGGCACGAAATAACTCAGCACAACTATCATCTAGATAAAAAAATTGTCTTTCCATTGCTCTAATTCTCACTCATGTACATTGC
>JBALVP010000166.1:0-2863 GCA_036961395.1 Porticoccus sp. | reverse complement strand
AAGATCCAAGCCGTCTCGAAGAAGAACGTAGGCTAGCCTACGTGGGCATCACCCGTGCCATGAAAAAACTGTATCTGACCTTTGCGGAATCCCGTCAGCAGTACGGCACAGAAAGCTACAACAGCGTGTCCCGTTTCGTGCGAGATATTCCTACGGAGTATATTGAAGAGGTTCGTTTGAGGGCACAGGTTACCCGGCCCACCAGTTATGCCAAAAAACCAGCAATGGGTCTCAGTGACTCAGGTGCAGACACTGGTTTAACTCTGGGCCAGCGAGTTCAGCACCAGGTTTTTGGTGAGGGTGTCATCTTAAACTTTGAGGGTAACGGCCCCAACGCCCGGATACAGGTCAATTTTGATACTGCTGGCAGTAAATGGTTGGTGCAGTCCTACGCTAAACTCAGCCCGCTGTACTGATACACCTCAGAAAACCGGGCCCCAACCAGTGAGTGACAAGCTAGGTGGTGAATAACAAGAGGAACACCATGAAAACACAATTTCTGAACTTGAAAACATTATTGGCCGTGACATTGTTAACCGTCTTAGCGGGATGTGGCGGCGGCTCAAGTAGTGGTACTGATAGTGGAAGCGGCTCAGCCGCAGAGTCGGCACAGCAAGTAGCACCCCAAAAGATGTACAAGTGGAAAATGGTGACCACTTGGCCGAAAAACTTCCCAGGCTTGGGTATGGCGGCAGAAAATTTCTCCACCCTAGTGGGAAAAATGAGCGGCGGCAGACTTCAGGTTAAAGTCTATGGTGCAGGTCAGCTAGTACCTGCATTGGAAACCTTTGATGCCGTTTCCCAAGGTACCGCAGAAATGGGCCATAGTGCTTCCTATTACTGGAAGGGAAAAACCCGTACCTCAGCATTGTTTACCACCGTTCCCTTTGGCCTCAATGCTCAGGAAATGAATGGCTGGTTGCACTACGGTGGTGGCATGGTCCTTTGGAAAGAGCTCTATGAGCCTTTTAATCTAGTGCCGCTGGCAGCGGGCAATACCGGCGTACAAATGGCGGGTTGGTTTAACAAAGAAATTAACTCTCTGGCAGACCTCGACGGCCTAAAAATGCGGATTCCCGGTATTGGAGGGGAAGTGGTCAGCCGCGTGGGAGTGGAAGCCGTCAATATTCCCGGTGGTGAACTCTATACTTCCATGCAAACTGGTGTAATTGATGCCACGGAATGGGTGGGCCCCTACAATGATCTGGCCTTTGGTTTTCATCAGGTCGCTAAATATTACTATTACCCCGGCTGGCACGAGCCAGGCCCCACCCTCGAATTAATCGTTAACAAGCAAGCCTATGAATCACTACCCGAGGATCTGCAGGCAATCGTTGAAGGTGCTGCGCGAGCGGTTAATCAGGATATGTTGGACGACTATACCGCACGCAACAACGCCGCACTGGATGAGTTAGTGAATACCCATGGTGTGGAGCTACGACAATTACCCGATGATGTATTGGTAGAATTACATCGAATCACCCAACAGGTGTTGGAAGAAATGGCAGCTGATGATGCTGGCTTTAAAAAAGTGTATGAGTCACAAAAAGCTTTTCAGGAGCAGGCTATCAAATACCATAAAATTTCAGAGCAAGCGTATTATCGGGCGAGAGAGCTTAAGTAAGATAAGAGTATTTTTATACAGCATCCAGTTATTCATGTGGAAATCCTATAAGGGATGGGGAGGGTAATACGGAATACCGTGTTGTTAGCGCATAGGGTTATGCTTGTCTGACAGACCGTTAAATAAAAAATATAAAAAGAGTAAAAAAGAATGGAATCAGTATATAAATAGGAGTTATTCAAGCGGCTTTAGCAAAGGTCT
The DNA here is from genome assembly GCA_036961395.1 of Porticoccus sp. GTDB lineage: Bacteria > Pseudomonadota > Gammaproteobacteria > Pseudomonadales > Porticoccaceae > Porticoccus. The sequence goes on along the minus strand of JBALVP010000166.1, from coordinate 1,038 downwards.
AATTCGTTGTGAATCAGCACTACACATTGGGATGCAAATAGCATTTTTGGCCCCAGGCTGATCTTTTCTGCGCCTAACCGTTTCAAACTGTTGAAACTCTTTTTTGGCATCTGGATATGGTCGGTAAGTAAAAAGCAGGGGTTACCCTCAAACACCTGTTTACGAATAGGCGTACCTTTCTTGTCCATAACAAATAATTGATGTTCTTCTGCCAGCTCTTGTACCAGCTTTTCAAAGCTGATGGTACGGACAGTAATACCGGCCTCCACGTTACGCTCGTCCTCTTTGGTCATCCCTGTGGAGATATCCAGAGCCTTGGCGACTTTTCCAAGCAGTGCTTGTTCGTGAAAACCACCGATATTGCGCATATCACTTGCTTTAAAGCAGATGGTGCGGGAGAAGTCCTGGGTGCTTTCCAGCACCAGATAAACAACGGCATCATCGCGGTGAGACTGTGCAACAAAGATGGCATTCATCAGGGTGTGAGCAAGAATTTCGGTGTGAGCATCTTGACCAACAGACGCCAATAGGCGTTGACTGTCGGTGGGGGCTGCTCTGGCTCGTAATACAAAGGTGCGCATGGACAAAAATACCCTTTAGTGTTTTTCCAGTTTTTTTAAGAAGACGGCAATTTCTCTCTCAGTTTGTTTGTCACCTTTTAACACGGCCTGCTCCATGCCTGTTTCTAGTGTTATTTTGGCTGGCTCACTCAAACCTAATTTAATTTGTGCCTGCCCCAATAGTTTGTAGGCGGCAGAATAGCTGTTATCCCACTCGATACATTTCTGCAGGTGTGGAATGGCTTGTTGATAGTTTTTGTCATTGAAGTAGGCGCTGCCAAGACCAAATCGGAGCATGGCGGAATCATTGCCGTTGGCTAACATCTTCTCTAGGTTTTCAGTGAGCGGCATAAGAGCACCCATCCGTGCTTTGCTGTGTCGTGCTGGGTAGAGTTATCTGCGCCAGAACATGGGGGTGAATAATACCAGCAGGGTAAAGATTTCAAGTCGACCCAGAATCATGCCACTACAGAGCACC
>JBALVP010000165.1:0-2936 GCA_036961395.1 Porticoccus sp. | reverse complement strand
GTTGTTGTGCACACCCTGAGATAAGGACCATCAGAAGCGTGATAAGGACTCGTGTATTGATTTTCATAATTATTATTACGAGTAAAAGATTAGCGGCACATAATTGGAGGAGGATTGTAACGGCCTGCTCGGTTGGGATCAATTTATGACAGCTTTTCTGTCAGCATGATGTGATGAAGTCAGCAATCTGTGTATTTTTTATTCATTCAATTTGATGAATACCCAGATACTAGTAGGGCTAGAGTGAACTTTGCTGATCAGCTCGTTAGGTTCTAGAGTCGGGTGTTGCTAGAGCTAGATATTGGTGTTTGTTGTATTTAAAAGCGATCTTTCCAGCGACGGATGATGGCAAATGTATCTTCGTCAGAGCTAGTGGGTCGTCCCTCATGCTCTTCGGCTGCTTTTCTGATACTAGGTTGGTCCGCTCGTAGAAAGGGGTTTGACGATAACTCTTCGGCCAGTGTTGAGGGGATCGTAGACTGGTTCTGTTCACGTTGTTGTCGTACCTGTAAGCCCCTCTGTTGTAATACTTTGTTTTCTGGTTCTACTACTAAAGCAAATTCAAGGTTGGCTTGAGTGTACTCATGGGTACAGTAGATGAGTGTTTCACTTGGTAGTGCCGCAAGGCTAGATAGAGAGTGCCACATTTGCTCAGGCGTCCCCTCAAATAAACGACCACAGCCTCCCGCAAACAGGGTGTCCCCACAAAAAACTAAAGGCTCGCTGGCAGCAAAGTAAGCGAGGTGATCCAGAGTGTGGCCAGGTACTGCCAATACCTGAAATTCTGTCTCTCCAAGATGCAGAGCATCGCCATCCTTCATAAGCTTGCTGACTTGAGGAATACCTTCTGGCCCATAAACAGGTACTTGGTATTTGTCGAGTAGTGTGTAGATACCACCCACGTGATCGGGGTGGTGATGGGTCACAATAATACCTGCCAGTGATAGTTCCAACTTATTCAGAGCGTCTATAACTGGCTTGGCATCACCTGGATCGACAACATATGCCTTTTTGTTACCGGGCTGATGAAACAGCCAGATATAATTGTCCGTAAATGCAGGAATAGTATGAACAATTAAAGGCATGATAGGTTCCAGTAGTTTTCAACACACATATTACCCATAATAAACGAATTGAAAGGTATGGGATAAATATCATGTCTCATGAGAGCCGTAGAGATAGAGCCATAGAGTATAGAAATATGAGAGTGGGATAAGAATGCGTAACTTGTTCCAAGTCTCCCGAGCGTACTTTGATGAAAAACATCGAATGGTTCCTTTGGCTGATGCTCAGACATCTCTTGATAGCTGGTTTCAGACCCACCATGGTCAATACTTATTGCAGCGTGAACGGGAAGCGTTAATCCAAGTCATGCCTGAGTTAGGCGCCCACAGGATGATGCGCTTGGGTGTAACATCGAATCAGTTGCTTACGGGTGAATTTAACCACCTTCATAGTTTTTCGATTGGAGCTCAATCCGATACTCAAACTGATTGTGAGGTGACTGCAGATTACGATAGTTTGCCTCTGCCATCAGAGACGGTAGATACCGTATTGCTTCATCATTCACTTGAGTTTTCTCAATACCCCCACGAAGTACTCAAAGAAGTAGCGCGCGTACTAACGCCCTGTGGTCATTTAGTGTTGGTGGTCTTGAATCCCATTAGCTTGTTTGGTTTGGCGAAATGGCCTGCCAGGCTACTTTCATCTCAGGCTATTTGGCGGCATCATAATTTGCGCCATCGCCGATTGCTGGATTGGTTGAGGTTGTTAAATTGCCAGCCGATTTCGGCAGTATCAGGAAGCTTTCCTTTGCCAGTTCAATGGCCAAGAACTGATGACCAAGTAGGTTTTACGGAAAGAATTGGACAAAAGTACCGGTTGCCTTGGGGTGCATTCTATATTGTGGTTGCCCGAAAGTACGTTGCCAGACCAACGTCGCCTGGACCTCGACGATGGAAATCTATAGGCATTCCTGTGGTACCGGCAGTGAAAAAGAACAGTGTTAGCAAAACACCTCTTTCAGGAGAAAAGTAGTTGAAAGAACTAGAAATTTTTACCGATGGTGCATGTCGGGGTAATCCAGGCCCAGGCGGCTGGGGTGCTCTATTGCGCTATGCCGGTAAGGAAAAATCACTTTATGGTGGCGAGGCTGACACGACCAACAATCGTATGGAACTTACCGCAGCCATTGAGGCTTTGGCCGCATTGAAACAACCCTCAAAGGTGTCCTTGACGACAGATTCTCAATACGTGCGTCAGGGGATCACTAGCTGGCTGGCTAACTGGAAAAAACGTGGCTGGAAAACAGCCAGCAAGAAACCGGTCAAAAATGTGGATTTGTGGCAACGTCTGGAAGATGAAGCTGCACGTCATCAGGTGGAATGGCTCTGGGTTAAAGGGCACAGTGGCCACCGTGAAAATGAGATAGCAGACCAGTTGGCCAACCGTGGTATCGATGAGTTGGAGTGAGGGGTTATATCTATTCCTGTAGGGATGCTACCTAAACAATTACCAGATATGAGTGAGAGCCATAGTGAAAGCCGTAGTGCGACAGGTTGTACTTGATACTGAAACGACAGGTCTTGAAACCAGCCAGGATCACCGAATTATTGAAATTGGTTGCGTTGAGCTGGTTAACCGTCGTTTGACTGGGCGTCACTACCACCAATATATCAACCCAGAGCGGGATGTAGATCATGGGGCAATGGAGGTTCATGGTCTTACCGACGAGTTTCTTGCCGATAAACCCGTTTTTTCAGCGATAGCCGACGAGTTTCTGGCCTTTATCAATGGTGCTGAGTTGGTTATTCACAATGCACCTTTTGATGTGGGTTTTATTGACCATGAGTTCGCCAAATTAGATGGCGGTGGTCAGGTGAAAGATGTTTGTACGGTGGTGGATACACTAGTCATGGCCAGGCACATGCATCCCG
>JBALVP010000164.1:0-2950 GCA_036961395.1 Porticoccus sp. | reverse complement strand
GGTGGACGCAAAGCACTGGAGGTGATTCTCAGCGCCCGGATGCTCAGAGCACGAGCCGCCAGAACAGTTGGCCTAATTGATCAAGTGGTGTCAGTACACCGTAGTCTGCGCTGGGCAGCCCGCAAAGCGATTGTTAAAAATCGCAGAGGGCATCGCGTCAGTCGATTAGAGAAACTGACCAGTAGCCCCGGCATACGCCACACTCTGGCAAAAGTCATGGAACGCGAGGTCGCCAAAAAGGCCCGCCGAGAACATTACCCTGCCCCCTATGTGTTGATAGATTTATGGCGAGAGGTAGGTAATGACTTCAATGCCCTGTTAGAGGGTGAGGCAGACTTAGTGAGTGAACTGCTCATGAGTGATACCTCTCGCAATCTGCGCCGGGTATTCCGTCTACAAGAACAATTGAAGGAACTGGCAAAGCCCGATGAGGCCTTGTCTGACTGGAAGCCACGGAGAGTCCATGTGGTGGGAGCCGGTGTGATGGGTGGTGACATTGCCGCTTGGTGTGCCCTGCGTGGTCTTGAGGTAACCCTTCAGGATCGTGAATTCGAGTATCTGGAACCGGCCTTGAAACGTGCAGAAATGCTGTTTAACAAGAAGCTAAAAACCAAAGCCAGTATTACCGCCGCCAAAAGTCGACTGATTGCTGATGTGGCGGGTGATGGCATTGCCCGGGCCGATGTCATTATCGAGGCTATTTTCGAAAACCGCGAAGCCAAACAACAGTTATTTATCGATCTGGAACGAAAGGCACTGCCTGCCGCTATTTTGGCCTCCAATACATCGGCCATCCCGCTAGCAGACATTGCTGAGGGACTGGAGCAACCCAGCCGTTTAATTGGCCTGCATTTCTTTAACCCGGTGGAAAAAATGCCGCTGGTAGAAGTAGTTCACGATTCAGCCTCCACGAGCGAAGTGATTAAAAAAGGCTGTATATTCGCCAATCAAATTGGCAAGTATCCCCTGCCGGTAAAAAGTGCGCCGGGCTTTCTGGTCAACCGAGTGCTGGCACCCTTTATGCTGGAGGCACTTAATCTTGTGGAAGAAGGTCACAGCATTTCCACCATTGATCAAGCGGCTGAATTATTCGGTATGCCAATGGGCCCTGTGGAAATCGCCGATACTGTTGGTCTGGATGTGGCTATTAGCGTTGCCACCAAACTGGCCCCGGATAATATCAACGCGAGACAGATGCTCCAGGACCTTATCAACGAAGGAAAACTGGGCAAGAAAAATGGCGAAGGTTTTTACCGTTGGAAAAAAGGTAAAGCCATCAAAGAAAAACCCAGCGATAACGTGGCACTGGATATTCTGGGTGAACGATTGATCAACCCACTCATTGATGAATGCCAGCGTTGTTTAGATGAAGGTATTGTCGAGAACGCCGAACTGCTTGATGCCGGAGTCATCTTTGGTATTGGCTTTGCACCGTTTAGAGGGGGCCCGCTACATTATTTGCAACAGCAGTTACAACACTCACATGAGCAATCATTCAGCCAACAAACCGACCTCAGTTCTGATCCAAATTCTGATCTCAACTCTAATTCCAACCAGAATATCTCCACCGAGGAGGTAACCGGCAATGAATAATTTACATGCGCTTCGACCCGTTGCCATCGTTGGCGCAAGCCGCATTCCATTCTGTCGGTCAGGAACCTCTTATGCCGACCTGACCAACCTCGATATGCTCTCCACTGCCCTGCAGGGGCTGGTTAATCAATACCAACTCCAAGGCAAACTGATTGATGAAGTGATCGCCGGTGCGGTTACCACCCATGCCAAGGATTTTAATCTGGCACGGGAAGCGGTACTCAGCACAGACCTTTCGCCACTGACACCGGGAATCACCCTGCAACAGGCCTGCGGCACTAGCCTACAAGCTGCTTTTGGCATTGCTGCAAAAATTGCCTGCGGCCAAATTGAATGTGGTATTGCTGCCGGTACAGATAGCACCAGTGATGCACCCATCGTGTTTTCCCGCCGCTTTTCACAGCGATTGATTGAACTATCCAGAGCCAAAACACTGCAACAAAAACTGGCCGTATTTAAGAAATTCAGCTTTGGGGAATTAGCGCCCGTAGCACCCGCCATTACCGAGCCCCGCACCGGGCTCAGCATGGGAGAGCACTGTGAACTGATGGCTAAAGAGTGGGGCATTAGTCGGGAGGAACAAGATATATTGGCACAAACCAGCCACAATCGGGCAGAAGCCGCCTACAACAGCTGTTTCTACGATGAACTGCTAACACCCTGCGCCGGTGTTCTACGAGACAACAATCTGCGCTACGACCTTACATCAGAACGATTGGAGAGGCTGAAACCTGCCTTTGACCGCTCAGAAACTGGCACCTTAACTGCGGGCAACAGCACCCCACTCACCGATGGTGCCGCGGCCATTATGTTAGCCAGTGAGGAATGGGCAGAAGCGAACAACCTGCCCATATTGGCCCGACTCACTCATATGGAAACTGCCGCCGTAGACTATGTGGGCGGGGAAGGTCTATTGATGGCACCAACGGTCGCCGTTGCCAATATGCTGTGCAAAGCAGAACTGACACTTCAGAGTTTCTCTCACTACGAAATACATGAAGCCTTTGCCGCACAGGTACTTTGTACCCTCAAGGCTTGGGAATCCGAAGCGTACTGCCAGAATAGATTAGGCATGCAAAACGCGCTTGGCAGTATTGACCGGAACAAAATGAATCAGATGGGCAGCAGCCTAGCATTGGGACACCCCTTTGCGGCCACAGGCGCCAGAATAGCAGGCACGCTAGCGAAACAATTGAATGATGCAGGTGGTGGTCGAGGACTGATATCTATCTGTACTGCCGGGGGTATGGGTGTGGCGGCAATACTGGAGAAATAGTCTTTATAAAGTAGAAATTCAGGTTCGGCGCAAACACTCTGCGTCTGTACTTATTCTTAGGTTGACACTACAGTTGCACCT
>JBALVP010000163.1:0-3031 GCA_036961395.1 Porticoccus sp. | reverse complement strand
GCACAAGCTTACCGATGATAAGGGTGCCCTGAATTAATGGTTCCAGCTCGGTAGATTTGCTCCACTAATAAAATACGTACCAGTGGGTGGGGCAGAGTCAGAGCAGACAGGGACCATTTACTGTGGGCCCGTTTTAGACATTCCGGGGCTAAGCCATCAGGCCCGCCCACCAGTAAGCTGAAATTGTCACCGGAAAGTTGCCACTGCTGCAGCTTGCCAGCCAGTTGTTCGGTGCTCCAAGGCTTGCCTAGTACATCCAGTGCAATCACATGATCATGTTCACCAATAGCTTTTAGCATGGCTTCACCTTCGCGGACAATGGCGCGGTTAATATCCGCACCTTTCCCCCGCTGGCCCAGCGGCAGTTCAACAATCTCCAGGTTGAGTTCTGAGGGAAGGCGTTTCAGGTATTCATTGCAGCCAGCACTAACCCAGTCGGGCATTTTAGTACCGACGGCAATAATTCTTAGTCGCACGGAGGCTTACCCTTCCTGAAGGTCTTCACTGTCAGTATTGCGGTCATTGGGGCGAACGGACCAAAGTTTTTCCAGTTCATAAAATTCACGAGTGGTGGGCAGCATGACGTGGAGTACGATATCGCCAAAGTCCACCAAGACCCACTCACCAGACTCCATACCCTCGATACCTATTGGGCGGAAGCCAGCTTTTTTCCCATCGTCGATAGCATTGTTGGCGAGTCCTTTGACCTGCCGGTTTGACGTGCCCGTGGCGACGATGATGGTGTCCATAACATCGGTAAGATCACTGACGTCGAGCGTGACGATATCTTTACCCTTAACATCTTCAAGGGCGTTAACCACGATGTCTTTTAGATTTTTACTCATTGAGTTTCCTGTTTTGATGCTTCTTTTTTATCTGAATACAGCTGATGCTGTCTAATGTAATCAATAACGTCGTCGGGCACCAGATAGCGAATGGATTCTCCTCGCTGTAGTGCCTGACGAATGCCTGTGGCCGATACGGGCAACAGTGTTATTTCTCTGATTAATACCTTGCCTGCAGGTTGCTCCTGCAATTGTTCTTCACTGGTGGCACGGTGTTCGTGGATAAACTCCAGTACCTCACCGCTTTGGGGTAAATGCCACCCCGGCCTTGCTACAGCCACAATATGGGCAAAATCTGTTAATTCACGCCAGCGGTGCCACTGGGTGAGATTGACCAGTGAGTCCATGCCAATGCAGAGACACAGTGGTGTTTCGATACCGATCTCATCACGAATATCTGCCAGCGTGTCCAGTGTATAAGAGGGACCTTGGCGTCGTAACTCTCTATCGTCGGCCACCAATCCTGATTCATTTTTTAGTGCGAGCTGCAGCATCGCCATACGATGCTTAGCACTAGCTTCGGGTTGTATCCTGTGCGGTGGACGGGCATTGGGAATCAGTCGCATTTCTCTGAGTCCGAGTATCTTTCTCAGCTCCACCGATGTTCTGAGATGGCCAATATGTACGGGATCAAAGGTACCACCAAAGATGCCAACCCCTTTTGAATGATCAGTCTTCAGCGACATGTGCTACCAGCTTGTACTGACGAGTCACTTCCGAATTTCGCCATGACCAAATACGATCCATTTTTGAGAGGTGAGCCCTTCCAGCCCCACGGGGCCACGGGCGTGGATTTTGTCGGTAGAGATGCCAATCTCTGCCCCCAGTCCGTATTCAAAGCCATCAGCAAACCGGGTAGAGGCATTGTGCATCACGGAGCTTGAGTCCACCTCTGTGATAAAGCGACGGCCCCTTGTGTCATCATTGGTGACAATAGCTTCGGTATGTTGTGAGCTGTATTGGGCAATATGTGCCATCGCATCATCCATATCGGCCACGACTTTGATAGAGAGAATAGGTGCAAGGTATTCAGTGCCCCAGTCTTCTTCAGTGGCAGCAGCACAGCTGATGATCTTACGGGTTTTTTCACACCCTCTTAATTCAACACCTTCCGTTTCATAGGCCTTGGCCAGACGGGGCAGGATTTCAGCAGCAACCCCTTCGGCCACCAACAGGGTTTCCATGGCATTGCAGACACCGTAACGGTGGGTTTTGGCATTGAAGGCAATATTGAACGCCATATCCAGATTTGCCTTGTCATCAATGTAGACATGACAAATGCCATCCAAATGCTTAATGACGGGGATGCGAGCATCATGACTGATGCGTTCAATTAGGCTCTTGCCACCACGGGGCACTATCACATCCACGTATTCTGATAGGGTGATTAACTCGCCCACGGCAGCACGGTCGGTGGTTGAAACCACTTGCACCGATGCTTCGGGTAATCCAGTGGTCGTCAGGCCCTGTTTGATGCAATCGGCGATGGCCTGGTTTGAAAGTATGGCTTCGCTGCCACCACGCAGGATGGTGGCATTACCCGATTTCAGGCACAGGCTTGCTGCATCAATGGTCACATTGGGGCGCGACTCATAAATAATGCCGACCACACCGAGGGGAACCCGCATTTTGCCTAGTTCAATCCCGCTTGGCCGTTTGGCTAAGTCAGTGACTTCACCAATGGGGTCAGGCAGTTCGGCCACCTGATGCAAGCCCTCTATCATGGCATCGATACGAGCGTTATTTAGCTCAAGTCGATCCAGTAGCGCTGCATCAAGCCCCTTGGCTTGGCCATTTTTTAAATCGATGGCATTGGCAGCTAGTACCTTTTCACGGTTAGCACTCAGGGCGTCAGCAATAGCTAGCAGGGCAGTATTTTTGGTTTCACTACCGGCAGCAGCAATAACTCGTGACGCAGCACGGGCTTGCTGACCCAATGTTTGCATATATGACTTGATATCCATGATGTCCAACGTATTCAAATTCTAAAACAGGGCATTATATCGCCGAGTGATGCATAAGTCCTGAATGACCGTTGATCAGGGTTACAAACAACCGTGAATGAGACTGTTTTTCCACTTGCGGTATGGCTGTTGGTCTTCAGTGCTCACCGAGAGTTCATCGGCGTTAAAAGCCTGGATTTTGGTACGAGGACTGATTTGTTGTTCAGGTGGTTGTCACGATAA
>JBALVP010000162.1:0-3047 GCA_036961395.1 Porticoccus sp. | reverse complement strand
ACTGATTCAACCACTGGCAAAAGCACAGCTGGATATCCAACACATGAAACACAAGCTGGCACTTTGGATCACCAAACAATTGCCAGCAGACCACCCCCTCCTGAAATAAAATCCGCAGGGCGCTTTGCGCCCCAATGCTTATCGATATAGCATGACCCACGTTAAGTCTCTCTTAAGAAAAGACCACTAAGCTCCTCGGCCATAGATTAAAATTAACTCTGGCTGCCCCCCTATGCGTGCATTTGCTCAACGCTATCCCATTTTATGGGCCTACCTCTTTTTTTGTTATTTTTCCGTCACCGCTCAAGTACTGGTGTATTCCTCGGGAATGGCAGGCTCCGTAGGTGTCCGCGATGCTCTACTAATGAGTGTTGTGTGGTTAATTCCCGTCTTGCTCTGGCCCAGGCAAATCAAAGCCCTTACCGCGACTATCGGAGTCACTCTATGGCTCGCATCTCTGGCAAGTGTTGGCTATTGGTTGATCTATGGGCAGGATTTTTCCCAGAGCGCTATCTTTATCATTTTTGAATCAAACCCTGCTGAAGGCTTTGAGTTTGTTGAATCCTACCTGCGCTGGTGGCATGCATTGGTCTTTACCATTTACAGTATCATTCCATTGATACTCTGGCGCCTGATGCCACCCCTCTCACTGGCATTTAAAACGCGTTACACCTATGCCATTTTGTTTGCCCTGGTGGTGGGCTGGCCATTCCTGAATACCCTGATTGAAAAAAAGAGCATTGGGCACGCCAGTGAGCACTTGTTGTCTCGATTGGAGCCAACGGCTCCGTGGAATCTGGTTATTGGTTATCTCAAGTATCGCGAACAATTAGGCGATATGGAGAACTTGTTAGCCAATAATCACCATATTCCACCTTTGGATAACTTTGAGTTAGATGTAGAAACCATGCCAGACACTCTGGTTCTGATTATTGGTGAGTCCACCAATCGACAACGCATGAGCCTCTATGGCTACCCCCGTGCTACAACACCTCAGCTTGACGCTATACGAGATGAGCTGGTGGTTTTCAATGATGTCGTCGCACCAAGGCCATATACAATAGAAGCCTTACAACAAGTGCTCTCGTTCGCGGACTCCAAGAACCCAGAGGCTTTCTTTACCCAGCCGACCCTGCTAAATATGATGAAACAGGCCGGTTATGAAATCACCTGGATTACCAACCAGCAAACACAAACCAAGCGAAACACCATGTTGACCACCCTTTCACAAATGGCTGATCATCAGGTCTATCTGAACAATAACCGCAAACAGAATGCCAGCCAGTATGACGGTGCCGTTATTGCGCCCTTTATAGAGACACTTTCACAATCAAGTCCTAAAAAATTCATTGTGGTGCATCTATTAGGCACTCACCGTAAATATGATTACCGCTACCCGGAAATGTTTAAAAAATTTGTTGATAACGACAATGTGCCGCTCTGGGTAAAAAAAGATAATCTAGAGGAATACAACAGTTACGATAATTCCATTCTCTACAATGATGCTGTCATCGTCGCACTGATTAACAACCTGCGAGAACATAATGACAATGCATTACTGGTCTACTTTTCCGACCACGGGGAAGAAGTATTCGACTACGAGGAAAAATTATTTTGCGGCCGCAATGAAGAGGCGCCATCACCTGCGATGTACACCGTGCCCTTCATCACATGGGCATCGACAGATTGGCGTAAAAATCGAAACATGGAAGAATGGGTTCATTATGAAAACCGGCCATTCTCGAGTGCCGATTTCATCTACACACTGCCCCATATGATAGGTATTAGTTTTGATGGTATGGACACTACACGCAGTTTGGTATCAGGTACATTTACTGAACATGCACGCTGGATAGGTAATCCCAATCAGCCACAGAAACTACAAGATTTTGACAACATAAAACATCCCAAGACTTCCCCACCAACGCAAGCAATAACTTCGTCCCCCACAAAGGCAAACCGCGCCCAACAGATCCGCAAGGTATCGCTACCACACCCATCAATATGATAACGGCTCTGCATTATGTGTATGAAGCATAGCCTTATGTGATATATCCTTCCTTACAGGCAACATGGCAATACTGTGGTGCCGTTTTCTCTTTTTAAACATTTACCCAAACCCGCAATCTAATCAGTGATGAACCAGACGTCTTCTCTCCAAAACAGCATTCTTACTGCCACTGCATTTGTCGTCTTAATCTGGTGGCTCAAGCTATGTGAGACAATGTTTGGCTGGGACCTTCATTCACTGGGGGTGTATCCCCAAACCTTAACCGGACTCATTGGCATTCTCACTGGCCCACTGATCCACGGCTCCTGGCAGCATGTGATTGGTAATACGCTACCCCTGCTACTGTTGGGCAGTATCCTTATTTATGGTTACCCCAAGTCACGGTGGTGGGCCCTGGCTATTATCTGGTTATTATCCGGCTTGGGGGTGTGGCTGTTTGCTCGAAACAGCTATCACTTCGGGGCTAGTGGACTAACTCACGGGATGTTTTTTTACCTGTTTATCGGGGGTCTTCTTAGACGAGATAAACGCTCAATCGTCCTGCTCATGATCGCTTTTTTTATGTATGGCAGCATGTTGTTGACGATATTTCCCCGCGAACCCGATATTTCCTATGAATACCACTTTTTCGGTGCCTTAGGTGGCACCCTTAGCGCCCTGATTTTTCGACACTGGGACCCCAAATCCACACTAAAAACCTATTCATGGGAACAACAATTAGGCGATGGGTATGTGATTGAAGAAGAGGATCTGACGATTGGGGATCAATGGAAGACTGAAAAACAGAGGGAGCGAGATGAGGGTCTAGAGAAAGAACGAAAAAATCCTCATATTACTGACGTGTTTAAAGATTCAGACAATCACTTTAAATAACATGCGTTTTATCCACTCGCCAAATGGCTGTTGATCACCGCTAAAAAATCAGGGCCATATTTTTCTAACTTGCGTTCGCCCACACCACCAAGCTGACTAAATTGTGCCATTGTCTGCGGCACGGTAATGCACATTTCCTGCAACGTACGATCATGAAAAATAA
>JBALVP010000161.1:0-3067 GCA_036961395.1 Porticoccus sp. | reverse complement strand
ACAGCACCCTGATAATCGTCTATTTGCTTGTGATTCTGGGCAAACACATTATCGATAGCGCTAATCGAAGAGACACCAAAAGCCACGAGATCACAACCACCATGGGTGGAATAACCCTGAAAGTTACGCTGCAACACCCCTTCTCGCTGGGCCACGGCCAATTCATCATCGGGCTTGGCAAAATGATCCATACCGATATACACATAACCGGCATCGAGTAGCTTTTCAGTCATCCGCTCCATCATCAACAGCTTTTCTTCAGCACTTGGCAGCGCTGATTCATCCAACTGCTTTTGCACTTTGAACAAGTGCGGCATATGCGCGTAATTAAACACCGAGAGGCGATCAGGGTTGAGGTCAATAATACTGTCCAGAGTACTGGTAAATGTCTGCCACGATTGATGTGGCAAACCATAAATCAAATCCATACTAACGGAGTGAAAACCCTCAACTTTGGCGGCATCTACCAACTCGCGAACTTCATCTACCGAGTTAAAGCGGTTAACGGCCTTTTGCACCACAGGGTCAAAATCCTGAACCCCCATGCTTAACCGGTTGAAACCCAGCTCTCTTAAACAGGCGATAGTACTGACATCCATCTCACCCGGATGAATTTCGATGGAATATTCACCGGTGTCATCATCCAGCAAATTAAAGTGTTCACGGGTGGCTGCCATCAACAGTCGTTTTTCATCATCACTGATGTAGGTCGGTGTACCGCCACCCCAGTGCAACTGATGCACCGGTCGAGAGCGATCAAAAAGCCTACCCTGCATGGCAATTTCTTCGATTAACCGCTCAAGGTAAGGCATGGCCCGTTTGCGATTGGCTGTAATAATTTTATTGCAGGCACAGTAATAGCAAACGGTCACGCAAAATGGGATGTGGAAATACAGTGACAGCGGCCGACCAGCCACATTACTCCGCTCAATGGCACGACACAGCTCTGTCTCACCAAATTGCTCATGAAATTGGGGGGCTGTAGGGTATGACGTATACCGAGGGCCGGACAGATCGTAACGATCTATCAAACGACGATCCCAGACTACAGAACTGGAGCCAACACTGGAATGCGATGAAGTCACTGGTGATAGAGTCCTGAGGAGTGATAAATAGAGGCGCTTATTGTAACTCACCGGCCTAACACTGTCTTGATACCCGTCAAATCATCCACTGTCAGGCTATCAGTGCACTTCAGCTCCGATTAGACCAAAGTGCAATTGGCAATCAGTGGAGTCCACCCGTATAATTCCGCCTCTCTTGGAAACCGCCGACCGGACTTTTTTTAGAACATACGTTCTTTGGAGCCTACGTTCTCAAAAACATACGGATGAGCATTTCCACTGCCATCCCCAACTGCGAGACAAAAGAAGACATGAGCTACAACAAAATTCCCGCCGGCAACGATCTGCCAAACGACATCAACGTGGTTATCGAAATTCCTGCCAACCACGACCCCATCAAATACGAAATCGACAAAGACTCCGATGCGATCTTCGTTGACCGTTTTGTGGCAACCCCCATGTTCTACCCAGCCAACTACGGTTACATCCCCCAGACATTGTCTGAAGATGGCGACCCCCTGGATGTACTGGTTGTTACGCCTTACCCAGTCATGCCTGGCGCTGTGATTCGCAGCCGTGCAGTGGGTGTACTGAACATGAGTGACGAGTCTGGTGTTGATGCCAAACTACTGGCTGTACCTCACACCAAGCTTTCCAAGCTGTACGACCATGTTCAAGAAATTGGCGACCTTCCAGAACTGCTGATCAACCAAATCAAGCACTACTTTGAAAACTACAAAGCACTGGAAGCCGGCAAGTGGGTAAAAGTAGAAGGCTGGGACAATGCAGAAGCGGCCCGTGCTGAAATCAATGCTTCACGTGAACGTTATTTGCAAGAAGAGAGCTGAGAAACAACAGATTTTCTAAAATAACGATCCAAAAAAACCCGGCAATGCCGGGTTTTTTTATTGCTTATGGCTTCATCAGAGCCATCAAGTTAATTAGTTTTCAACAGCTTGCTAGGTAAGCTCTACATTGTGATACACCTGCTGCACATCATCTAACTCATTCAGCATGGCTAAAAATTTCTCAAATAATTCCACATCGTCGCCACTGACCGACATGTAGTTATGGGCAATAAACTGTATTTCATCCACCTCAAAATCAATATCACCACAACTGTCTAGCAAAGCCTGTTTTGCCTTAAAGTACTCTGTGTTCGGTGCGAAAACAGACAGTTTTCCATCTTCATTCTCGATATCTGTCACATCCACATCTGCTTCCATCAATGCTTCGAGAACAGCATCTTCATCATCGTGTTTAAACACGAAGATCGCCAAGTGATCGAACATATGGCTGACGCTACCTTGTGTACCAATTTTGCATTTGGTTTTGGTAAACGCCAGACGAACATCACCGAAAGTACGGTTGGGGTTGTCAGTTAAGCAATCAATAATGGCCATGCACCCGCCTGGGCCATAGCCTTCATAGCGTGCGGGAGAATAGTCTTCACCCCCACCCCCTTTCGCTTTATCAATGGCCTTATCAATCACATGGCCCGGCACCTGATCCTTTTTAGCGCGATCTATCAAGCTACGTAACGCCAAGTTTCCGGAAGGATCAATACCCCCTGACTTAGCGCTGACGTAGATTTCACGGCCATAGCGGCTATAAACCTTGGCCTTCATATCAGAAGTTTTTGCCATTGATTCTTTGCGGTTCTGATAGGCTCTGCCCATAGGGCTAATGCTCCGTAGTGATGATAAAAAAGGCGATTTTACTGGTTACCGGGTGCTTATGGAAATAGGATTGGAAATAATTAAGTAATCAAGATTACCTCCCCCCTTGAGTCAATCGGAGAACTAGCTCATACGTAACGCCCAAAGTATGGGTGCGCAGCATCCCGTGGCTTTGCTTGTTAGGCTTTTGCGTCTACTGCCCATTTAATGGCTCTTTCTAACCGATCATTGCCCCAAAAAAGCTCACTACCGACATAAAAGGAAGGCGCGCCGAAAATACCTCGCTCACCTGCCTCATCAGTTTGTTCACGTAACATTGCTTTT
>JBALVP010000160.1:0-3201 GCA_036961395.1 Porticoccus sp. | reverse complement strand
TGGCCGCGTCAAGAATACTCTCTACATTAGAGCCTAGGTCAATAGCGGCAAAAATAATTTTCATGGCGCACACCTTGCAACTTGCGATTAAGGAGAGAATTATAATAGGGTATCTCTCATCACTAAACACACCTCTCATAAAAAAGTGCCTCTACTAAATACTGCTGCTAACTTGAGATTTTTCAATTGATGCATATCAACAGTTACGAAAAGCATCGACTCAACCACTAATTTTTAAGATGTACCACTAAATAACTGCTTATAACCAGCAGTCTACGAGGGGAACGCTAATACAAAATAACATATTGTTATATATGAATATTTTTTATATGCACCCTACCCCTTTAGTAGTAACCTTACTTATATGAGTTAATTTGGTTAAAATTAACGATGACTTGGATCAAGTCGGTTACCAGCACAAATTATTAAATTCACTGTGCCATCTGCTATTCAATTCAGCTTGCTACATGGCATATTTTTTATTGACACTGAAAACACTATCTCTGACGAGGAGAAAAGCACAATGTCTGAAGCAAGAATCAATTTGCTGGACTTTAAAGATCCAAAGATCAAAACACTCCACATCACCTGGTTTGCTTTTTTTCTCACCTTTGTGGTCTGGTTTAGCCATGCCCCTATGCTGGCTGTGATCAAGGAAGCCTTTGATCTCACCTCACAGCAAGTCAAAGTACTGATGATCTTAAACGTCGCCATGACGATCCCAGCACGTATCATTATCGGAATGCTGGTAGATAAGTTTGGCCCTCGACACGTGTACAGTGGCTTATTGGTCATATCCGGTGGCATTTGCTTACTCTTCGCCACGGCCAACTCCTACGAACAACTTGCACTATTTCGCTTCTTACTGGGCTTCGTGGGTGCCGGCTTTGTGATTGGCATTCGAATGGTAGGTGAATGGTTTCCCGCTAAACAGGTAGGTCTTGCAGAAGGCATCTACGGTGGCTGGGGTAACTTTGGCTCCGCTGCTGGTGCCATGTTACTTCCCACTATTGCCCTGATGTACGGTGGAGAAAATGGCTGGCGCTATGCCATTGGCAGTACCGGCATCATTGCTGGCTGTTATGGCGTTTTCTACTACTTTAATGTAAGCAACACCCCCAAAGGCTCCACATACTTCAAACCGAAGAGATCCGGTGGTCTGGAGGTAACCAGTTGGGGCGACCTGTGGTTCTACCTGGCAATGAACATCCCTATGTACCTTGCATTGGCGGTGCTGACTTGGAAACTCTCCCCTTCCAACCTAGATTTGCTGACGTCAACAGCGGTAAACCTGATATATATAGGCTTGGTTGTACTGTACTTCTTCCAGGCAAGCCAAATCTGGAAAGTAAACCATGAGCACCTGAAAGCCGGTGTTCCCAAGATGCAACGCTACAAGTTCAAACAAGTGGCTATTCTCGACTGGTCTTACTTTGTGACCTTCGGATCAGAGCTGGCAGTTGTCTCTATGCTACCCCTGTTCTTCCTGGAAACCTTTGAAGGATTGGACCCGATTAAAGCCGGACTGTTAGCCTCAGGGTTTGCATTCATGAACCTGGCAGCACGCCCTGGTGGCGGCTGGTTGAGCGACCACTTTGGTCGTCGTAAAACTATGTTGATCCTAATTTCAGGATTAACTTGTGGTTATTTACTGCTAAGCCAAATCAACAGCGGTTGGTGGATTCCACTGGCCGTGATCTCTACCATGTGTTGCTCTTTCTTCGTTCAAGCAGGTGAAGGTGCCGTATTTGCCATGGTGCCACTGGTTAAACGTCGTATGACAGGCCAAATTGCCGGCATGGCCGGTGCCTACGGAAATGTGGGTGCAGTCACTTACCTGACCGCATTGTCCTTTGTTGAGTACGATACTTTCTTCCTACTAATCGCTGCGTCAGCGGGGGTGATTTTCCTGGCAGTGTTATTCCTCGAAGATCCATCGGGGAAAATGGCAGAAGTACTACCTGATGGGACTGTCGAACTGATTGATGTCACCTGATTACTGTCGAATTGATTACTGTCGAACTGATTGATGTCATCTAACAAGCAAGGCTCGCAACAGTTGTTACGGGCCATATTGCTTGCTAGGGTGCCATAAAAAAGTGGGGCTCACACATGGAACAAAAGCATTCTTTTAACGCGACTATCGGTGTTTGCACCGAGGCTGGGATCAAGCCTG
The DNA here is from genome assembly GCA_036961395.1 of Porticoccus sp. GTDB lineage: Bacteria > Pseudomonadota > Gammaproteobacteria > Pseudomonadales > Porticoccaceae > Porticoccus. Next base: position 1,025 of record JBALVP010000160.1, on the reverse strand, counting down.
TCAATGAGGATGCTGTCGGTTTTCGTATTCCCGAAGACCACCTGATTAATACCAAAGGGATGGTCGCCGTCGTGGCTGATGGTGTCAGTACGGCTGAGGCGGGGAAAGAAGCTGCCGAGCGCTGTGTGAATACCGTATTAACGGATTACTACACCACGCCAGAAACCTGGAGTGTCAAACACTCTGTTCAGAAAACTCTTACCCCGCTGAATCGCAAGCTGTATAACCTGGGAAATGATATTCATGATGAGGCCCGAGGTTATATCACCACCCTGAGCATTCTGGTGGTGAAATCCCACTTGGCTTATCTATTTCATATTGGCGATAGTCGCATCTATCGTCTCAGTGCAGAAACCGGTGAATTTACCCAACTCACCCGCGATCACACTGCCGGCATCTCAAAAGATGAAAACTATCTAATTCGTGCGATGGGCATGGATACCAGCCTGAACGTAGACGCCAGTGTCGTCACCCTGAACCTAGGGGATATTTTCTTCCTCAGCACTGATGGCATTCACGACTTCATACCAGAATCAGAGACACGCCAGCTAATCGAGGCGCACCCAGATGACTATGATGCGGCTTGCCGCGCCATAGTCGATGCCGCCAGTCAGGCAAAGAGCTCCGACAACCTTAGCTGCTGCCTACTGCGCATTGACCAGCTTGGTCTTGAAAATATCGAAGACCTCAATGAACGACTGACCCGCCTGCCATTTCCACCAGAACTCAGGCCTGGACTAAAAATTGATGGCTACGAAGTACTCAAAGAAATGTATGCCAGCGAACGCAGTCAACTGTATCTCGTAAAGGATATGGATTCTGGTGAAACTCTGGTGATGAAAACCCCATCACAGAATTATTCCGATGACCCCGCCTACACCGAACGGTTTATCATGGAGGAGTGGATTGGCAGCCGAGTAGATCACCCCCATGTTGTTAAAGTGATTCCGCCAAAAAATGAGCGGAAATTTCTCTATTACCTGATGGAAATGGTCGAGGGAGAAACCCTGGAAAAATGGATAGAG
>JBALVP010000015.1:0-19085 GCA_036961395.1 Porticoccus sp. | reverse complement strand
CAAACGTTTTTCGGAGTGGGGCTAATGTTTAAAAGAGTTTTTTCCGTAGTATTTCTAACCACCTTTCTGGCCACAGCACAGGCAGAATCATTAGCACCCATTCAGGTATTGCTCACTACAGATTCAGGTGACATTCGACTGGAACTCTATCCAGACAAGGCACCAAAGACGGTAGAGAACTTTGTAAATTATGTTCAGAATAAGTACTACGATGGCCTTATTTTCCATCGAGTCATCCAAGGTTTTATGATTCAGGCTGGAGGGTATACTTCTGACCTCGTCATGCGCGAGCCCAGTGGATCTACAATCATTAATGAATCCAGCAATGGTTTGAAAAATGAAAAGGGCACCATTGCCATGGCAAGACAAACTGACCCAAACAGTGCCAAAGCCCAGTTCTTTATCAATGTAGTTCCAAACTGGAGCCTCAATGCCCGAAATAACCAGCCGGGTTATACCGTATTTGGCAAGGTCATTCAGGGTGCAAACGTAGCGGACAAAATCTCACGCGTCTACACAAAAGCTGTCGGCCCCTTTGCCAACCTCCCGGAGACCTCTATCAGAATCATTAAAGCTGAAGTTGTTGACAGCAAGTAAACCCGTGAACGTTTCTCTCAGTGTCAATCTCAATAAAATTGCACTGATTCGCAATTCTCGTGAAGGCAACTATCCTGATGTGGTAGAGCACGCGAAAGTATGTCTCGCTAATGGGGCTGACGGTATAACTGTGCACCCTCGCCCCGACCAAAGACACATACGGCCGAATGATGTACACCAACTCAGCAAACTGGTTTCTCCACTTGAGGGCATTGAATTCAATATTGAAGGAAATCCTTTCGCTGAAGCCAAGGGCAGTTATCCGGGGTTAATTCAACTGGCAGAGGAAACCCTACCTGACCAATGCACACTGGTGCCAGATAGCGATCACCAGCTCACCTCCGACCATGGATTCAACCTCACTTTGGCGGGAGACAAACTGATCCCCATTATTGAGCGATTGAAATCACTGGGTATCAGAGTCAGCTTATTTATGGATCCTGACCTAACTCAAATCGAGCTGGCCAAGCAATTGGGGGCTGACCGCATTGAGCTCTATACAGGCCCTTATGCCGCTGCTTGGGGTAACCCAAAAGAACTCAACACTATTTTTAAACAACACTACGACGCGGCCAAATTGGCCCTGGATATTGGCCTCGGTGTTAATGCCGGGCATGATTTGAATCTGATCAATCTAGCCAGGTTTTCTACAATACCCGGCCTAGCTGAGGTCTCTATTGGTCACGCACTCACCGTAGATGCCATCGCCATGGGTCTGGGAAATGCCGTTCAAGCTTACAAGCGTGTTTTGCAGGCAACGTAGTGACAACCAATACATTACAAACTGAGATCTAACCCCAACATCCTTCTTTCATACTTCGCTTTTCTCCTGACAAGCAACACACAAACTAGATTCTGGCCGCACTTCCAAGCGCCTGATGTCAATCAACTCACCACAACATTCACACCAACCATAATCACCCTGATCCATAGCAGACAACGCGTGCTCAACCGAGAGTAATCGCTTCCTATACCCAGTCCGGCAAGCGTTGGACATCTGCTGTTGTTGCAGGGCGTCTATCCGCGATAGCCGCCCCACCTTGGATTGATCCAGCATAACTGTTTCACCCGACTCTTCAGACATATCTAACACAAGGTGAAGATCATCTCTTACCTTCATCAATGACTGACGAAAGCCACTTAACTGTTTATCGGTTAATTCTTCCATGAGCGTATAATAACCCGTTCTTCATTCGGACTTAAGACCATGCCCCAAGCCACCGACAGTAGTGACCACCTACAGCGCAAACGTTTTTTTGATCGACTGCTCACGATCTATGGGCGAAAACCGGTTATAGAAGCGTTAGAGAATAGGGATATCCCTTGCTACCGCATACACCTTGCAGACTCGAACAAACCTGGGGGCATTATCAAGCAAATAATCAACTTGGCTGAAAAGCGTGGGGTAGAGGTTGCTTATCACAGTCGCCAAGAACTCTCCCGGATATCACGTAACGGCAAACAGGATCAAGGTGTCGCAGCCGATCTTGAATGCCCAAACCATCAACTACTGGATGATTTTCTGGCAAACCCACCTCAGGAAAACTATAGCCTTATTGCTCTGGACGGAATCACCAACCCACAAAACCTGGGGATGATTATTCGCTCTGTCACCGCCAGCCCCTGCCATGGCATTCTGCTACCCAAACAAGGGACTGCCGCTATTTCGGCTTTGGTCATCAAAGCCAGTGCAGGGACGTTGTTTAAAAGTACTCTGATTCACTGCGATAGCCTGGAACAGGCATTACCACAACTAAAAAAAATGGGGGCCACATGCTGCACCCTGTCCTCTCACAGCGAACAGTCACTCAGTGAACTTCAGGTTTCATCACCGGTTGTCTATGTACTAGGCAATGAAACGGCAGGTGTCTCTCAAAAGATCAACGACCTCTGTACCGTACAAGTACGCATACCCATGAGCAATGGAGTTGAATCACTTAACGTGGCAGTAACAGCTGCACTGCTGGCGTTTCGACACCAGCTTTAATCGGAATACTTTATTTATAGGAATGCTTAGATCAATCTCTAAGGACAATGACAGAACAGTTCATTCTCAATCGCTGAGACCACTCGCCTATTTAATAGGTCGCCACAAATCACTAAAAGCCATCGCAATAATAGCCACCAGTATCGTTATCGCGCCCAAAATACCAACTGCGGGTAAGACACCAATAGCAGTTATAGTCTGGCCACTGAGCCAAGCACCGATGGGGGCAGCCCCAAAGAGAGCCAGCTGATACACAGAAACAACTCTGGCTCGGTAAGCTTGAGGGGATGCCTCATGAGTCATAGACCGCCCCAACATCATAGCTATTCCAGAGGCGACACCCCAAAACAACACCAACACGAATAACAACCATGATGGAGGGTGCATAGCGATACCGACAAGGAACCCACCACGAATCAGCAGGCTAATCAGTAATACACGCCCCGGCTGAGAGAAACGACCTACAAACCGAATAATAAAGACATTGGAAAGAATGACCCCGAACATAAAGCTAAACTGTATCCAGGCGAAAAATGCTGCACCCTGATGGTAAACCTCTCTGGTCAATATCGGCATGGCGACCAAGTAAAGCCCAAACCCAAGAAACCCAGTGGCCGCAACTACCATCATTAACTGGAGCAAACGAGCATCCTGCCTAACCAGCTCTAACCCTGAGACTATGTCCTTCCAAGTCGAGCTAGTTCCCCGCTTAGATTCATCCGGCACACCCCCAAGACACTTTCTCAGCAAATAGCCTGAGGTCAGTAACAACAACATCTGGAGGGCTATGAGGATCAACAAACCAATGTCTTCCAAATAACCGGCCAGAATAATACCGACACTTTGGGCTGAAAACTGGATGAACGATGCTTTGGCAACTGCTTTCTGAAGCTGGCTATCAGCAACACGAGATAAAAGCGCCTCCCTGGCTGGCTGAACAAAGGCTGTAATACAGCCGAAGCTGACACCAAATACCAGCATCAAGCCAAAAGATAACCACCCCTGCCAGACAGACACCAATAGAATGAGACAGGGGATACTGTACAACATGTATAAACGGAATAAGTACTGACCCAATGGACGATTATCTGACACCGCACCACCGAGCAGAATGAAGAACAACTGTGGCAGCATCAATGCCATCTGAGCATAACCAACGCGCTCAGCAGACTCTTCCAACACACCCACCAGCAACCAGGGGAATAAAACAATCTGCAATCCCTGAGCCAATGAACTAACGCCCACCCCTTCGAGATAGAGACGAAAACTGCCCTTGGGATGACTCAATGGGTTACCAGAAATCATGTCGAAAAACCCACTACGATCCAAAACATAAGGACAAAAATAATGGGGTCGATACTCCAGCGATCACTTTTTTGATGTCCATTATCGAGCTTTAATGGAATAGAAAATTTCCGAGTCAAAGGTATGAAACTCTCATAACAGCCCATGTGCTGTCAGCAGTGCCAAAAATGCAGCCTCATCTAATACTTCTACACCTAACTCTTCGGCCTTTTTAAGCTTGGAACCCGCATCTGAACCGAATACTACACAACTTGTTTTAACGGATACGCTTCCGGCTACCTTGGCACCCAAATGCTGTAGCTTTTCCTTTGCCTCTGCACGACCCATGGCCTCCATAGACCCTGTCAGCACCCAAGTCTGGCCTGATAAAGGCAGCAACTGTTGATCCTGAGGAATCATATCTGGCCATTGGACACCAGCCTCTTTAAGCCGACTTATAACCTCTAAGTTCTCTGCCTGCTGAAAAAATTCATGAACAAAGTGCGCGACGACGGGGCCTACATCAGGCACCTCTTGCAAATCTTCCTGAGAGGTTGAAGACAACGCTTCCAAATGACCAAAGTGCTGTGCAAGGGATCGAGCTGTCGCTTCACCCACCTCCCGAATACCCAAAGCATACAAAAAGTGTGGCAATGTCGTTTGTTTAGATGTCTCTAACGAAGCCAGTAGGTTCTGTGCTGACTTCTCACCCATACGGTCAAGCTCTGTCAGCTGCTCCATATTTAGCCGATAAAGACCATCGACTGAACCTACTAAGCCTTGATCAACTAATTGCTCAACCAACTTATCCCCCAAGCCCTCAACATCCAAAGCCTTACGGGAAGCATAATGCTTGATCGCTTCTTTGCGTTGTGCAGAGCAGACAAGTCCACCTGAGCAACGCGTCACCGCTTCTCCCTCAACCCGTTCAACGGGGGAATGACAAACTGGGCAGTGGTCAGGAAAAACAATATCCAAAGCATTGGCAGGGCGCCGTTCCAATACAACGCTGACTACTTGAGGAATAACATCACCGGCACGGCGAATAATCACTGTATCCCCAATTTTAACACCCAGTCGTCTAACCTCATCCTGATTGTGCAGTGTGGCATTACTCACTGTCACACCACCCACAAATACTGGCTCTAACCTTGCGACGGGCGTAACAGCACCCGTTCGACCCACCTGAAATTCCACATCATTCAAGAGGGTCATCTCTTCTTGAGCAGGAAATTTTCTGGCAATAGCCCAGCGCGGCGCGCGAGCTACAAAACCCAGTCGCTGCTGAAGAGAAATGTTATTCACCTTGTACACAATGCCATCGATATCACAGGGCAATTGATCACGTATCTCTGCTATCTTCTGGTAATAAGACAGGCAACTCTCAATATCAGGTGCTACTTCAACATGAGGGTTTATCAAAAAGCCCCAACTTCTCAGTAAATCCAGAGTAGCCGAATGAGTCTCAGGCTGCTCCAAGCCCTCAATACGGCCCAAGCTATAGGCTGCCATTTCCAATGGCCTTGATGCTGTAATTTTTGAATCCAGTTGACGAAGGCTTCCAGCCGCGGCATTACGCGGATTAACAAACAGTTTCTCACCTAAAGCTCTTGCTTCAGCATTGAGTTTTTCAAAACCTGCCAGAGGCAAATAAATTTCACCTCTAACCTCCAACACATTGGGTGGTGTGTCTGTCCGAAGCTTCAGAGGTATAGAATTAATAGTCCGTACATTTTCTGTAATATCTTCACCAGTGGCACCATCACCTCGGGTTGCACCACGCACAAGCACACCACCTCGATACAATAAACTGACAGCCAACCCATCCAGCTTCGGCTCACAGGCATACGCCAATTTACCGGTCAACTTAAGCCGCTCAGTAACACGGCGATCAAAATCTACTAACTCTTCATCACTGAATGCGTTATCCAGTGATAGCATCGGTATTTCGTGAGCAACAGATTGAAATGATGATAAGGCTTCCCCCCCTACCCGCAGGGAGGGAGAGTCTGGTGTTTTTAATGTAGGGTGCTGAGACTCTATCTGCTGAAGCCGCCGCATCAGCCGATCATATTCAGCATCAGGAACAGTGGGACTATCTAGCACATAATATTGATGGTTATACTGGTTAAGATCTTCTCGGAGAACATGCGCCTCCTCACAAATGGCTGGGTCAACAGCCTCCATTATTCAATTCCAGAAAGTTGAGCTCGACTAAAATCAGTAATGCGCTGACGATAGTGATCTTCCGTTTGCCGGGTCAAGGCACTACGAGTCTCATCCTTCAGCTCACCATTGAGGTCAATGGTTATTTGCTTGGCGGAAGCCAATAAGTTATCCAAGGTGGCGGCAGGATCATCAACATCTTCCATTGCAAAAAACAAACTGATACCCGGTGTAACAAGTTGATCCATACCGTTCAGGTCAAAGGTGCCAGGGTTAACCGAATTCGCCACACTATACATAACGGGGCCAGAACCCTCTTCACCTATATGACGGTGAAAGATCTTCATCGAGCCATAACGTAACCCTTGATTCAACAGCGAGGTAAGTAGCTGGTCACCCTGAAAATACTCACCGTCTCGAGCCATCAAATGCAACACCACTACACTGGCGACAGGTACCTGCTCTTTGACAGCAGGCTTCACTTCCTCTTCTTCCCTGCCCCTTCTTTCTGCTATAGAGGCTGTTGATGGCTCATCTGTATTGATATTGCCATCGTCTGCGGGTTCATTCAGCTTAAGGCTCGGCTGCTCTGGTTCAAATTCTGGCTCTAATTCTGATTCTCGTATCGGTATAGATAATTTGGGTTTGTTAGCTTTCGCACGCTCCCTGACAGTTTTGCCAACCTCAGCGACATCAGCTTCATCACGATAACTCACCACCCGTGAACCACCACTCGGCAGTTCACTGCCATAATCATCTAGATCGTCATCATCAAAAATCGGCTGCTTACGCCTTGGCATATGAATTTTTTCATAACTGGCATTACGAACGCGACGAATAACATCAAGCATGATAGCCAGTGCCACCAGAGCACCTAAAGCAATCATCATTTCGCGAGCACCAAATTCCATCTGTTCTTATACCTATAAATGTTGAAGCATAGTTTAAAAATTATTCGTCAAGACTGAAACTAGGCAGCGTTGATTAGCCCGCTACCTTATCTAGGCTTCCGCCAGCTCCACTGCCTGATTAACATCGACACTGACCAACCGTGACACACCTGCTTCGTGCATAGTGACACCCATCAGTTGGTTGGCCATTTCCATGGCAATTTTGTTATGTGAAATATAAATAAACTGCACTCTGGTAGACATCTCTTCCACCATTCGGGCATAACGGGCCACATTAGCATCATCCAGTGGTGCATCAACCTCATCCAGCATACAAAATGGTGCGGGGTTAAGGTGGAAAATTGAAAATACCAGTGCAATCGCTGTCAAGGCTTTCTCGCCCCCAGACAACAGGTGAACTGTTGTGTTTTTCTTTCCAGGGGGTCTTGCCATGATAGTGACACCAGTATCCAGTAGGTCTTCACCCGTCAACTCCAAATAGGCATGCCCACCACCAAAGAGTTTAGGGAACAGTTCCTGTAGGGATACATTAATACGGTCAAACGTTTCCTTGAAGCGAGTCCGTGTTTCCCTGTCAATTTTACGGATAGCACTTTCAAGTGTTTCTAGTGCATCTTCCAGCTCAGCATTCTGAGCATCCAAATATTCCTTGCGCTCTGACTCCACCTTAAACTCATCAATTGCAGCCAAGTTAATTGGCCCTAACCGCTGAATCCGGCTACCAATACGCTCAAGCGTCTGTTCCCATTGGGCAAGGTCTGCATCGTCAGGAAGCGCTTCGAGCAGAGGCTCCAGGTCAAAATGATGTTCGCTGATCTGTTCCTCAATTGTTTTACTACGGGTAGCCAAATCTTGAGCAACCAAACGCTGTTGCTCAAGTAAAGAGCGCTGTTCTTGAATCTCCTGCTCTAGCTTATTGCGACGCTGTTCAACTTCTCGCATTTGATGATCAACGGCTTCCACAGCACGGCGTGCGTCAGCCAATTCTTTTTCAACACGGAGCCGAACATCAAGTTGGGCTGCCAACTGTTCTTTCAGCTCGAAGGTTGGGTCTTCATCTTGATTAAAGGACTCACGTAATTGTTCCCGACGCTCTTGCAGCCTAGTCACTTGAATCTCCAGGCGTCCAATTCCCTCACGAATTGATTGCAGTTGGGTACTCACTGACTTCTCTCGCATAGCCAATTCGTGGCTGCGATCACGGTCATGACGAGCACTCTGACGAGCTTGGTCCAATGCCGAGCGACAATCATCCCGTTGTCGTAACAAGGCCTCACGACGCTGAGTATCCTGCTCCATAACCTCAATGGCACCGGATAGTAACTGGCGGGCTTCTGCCAGATTTTCCTGTTCCTGCTGCTGTTGTTGTTTGGCCTCGGTTAATTCGTTTTCAGCACGCTCCCGACGGGCAGCGAACTGTTCCACTTGCATCTGACCGGCGCTAAGCTTGGATCGAAGTTCTGCGTATTGACGTTGCTGTTCAGCCACCTCACGACCGATCACTTCACGCTGGGCTTCCAGGTCACGAAGTTGTGTCTCGCTGGCATTTTTCTGCTGCTCAAGCTCTGCTATTTTAGCTCTGCAATCTGTCAATGCTGTCTCTAAATCTTCAAGTTCCTGCCGACGCTTTAGCACACCAACAGTAACATCCTGATCGCGAGCAACACGAAGCCAATTAGCTCCCATCCACAGGCCATCTCGAGTGACGACAGACTCACCGGCACCCAACTTTTCTCTCATCACCAGCGCAGCTTTCAGGTCGTCCACAACAAAAATACCACCAAGCATCACTGCCGCATAATCACCATTCACTTTATTCGAGAGCACCTCCGCAGAGGTATTGCTGACATCTAGGTCCAGTGCTTTATCAATAAGCACCAATTCACCTTTTGTAAAAGTATCCAACTGGTGGCTAAGGTCACCAAAGTTCTCCACACAAACGGCTTGAAGATAGCTACCTAACACTGTTTCAACTGCCGTTTCCCAACCGGCTTCCACCTGTAAGGTTTCGGCGAGACGAGGCTGACTATTGAGCTGCTTACTTTCCAGCCATTGCTGTTGATCGCCCTCTCCACTCAGCGCAGCCTGCTGAAGGGCTTCCAGAGAAGCCTTTCGACCGAGCATCGTTTGTAAGGTAGTTCTAGACTTATCCAGCTCTGTATTCGCCAGTTTCCCCCGTTGTCGGGCAACGTCCATTTGCTCAGTGATAGTGTCTAGATGGGTTTTCTTATCGTTGGAAGCCAGCTCCACCTCAGTCAACTGCTCTTGTAATAGCGTAATGTCTTCCTGTACTGAACTATCACTCAGGCCTTGGTGTTCACTCTGAATACTCTCAATTCGCTCGACGAGGCGGCGTAAAACCTGTTCCAGGTGTTGAATACGCGATTGTTGAACTTCAGCTTGTTGGCGAGGTTCAGCGGCGGTGTGATTGAAGTCATCCCATGAGACTTGCCAACTCTGCATGACCTCTTCGGCCTGCTGAAGGGCCGCCTGAGATAACTCTTCTGCTACGATCACTTTTTCCAACTCGGGTGAGATTTCCTGCAGCTCAGCTGCCCAACTCTGAGCCTTCTGACGATCCACACGTAAATGCTCTTCAGATTCCACAAAATTGCGTTCAGTTTGTGTCAGATCCTGCTGCAGTTCCTGAGCACGATCTTGCACGTGCTGAATGGCCTGCTCAATACGAGCCACTTCAGCACCAATGGCATAATAACGCCCCTGGACCTCATTAAAGGTATCTCCCCGCTCCGTGGATTCAGTGCGGTGCCGTTCCAATGCGGTGTCACAACCGCTTCGCTCTGTGATGAGTGCTTCAGCCTTGAGTTCAAGTTCATTGATAGACTTGCGGCGCTCTATTGACTGAAACTCAAGTCCGCGCCAACGTAATGCCTGTAGCTCGGCTTTACTCTGCCGCTCTTCTTTCTTAAGTTCAGCATATTTTTCTGCAGCCTGAGACTGACGCTCCAAGCGGTTTAACTGCCGCCCCAATTCATCACGAATATCCGTAAGACGCTCCAAGTTCTCCTTGGTTCGTCTCATCCGGCCTTCTGTATCCCGGCGTCGCTCTTTATATTTAGAAATACCTGCAGCTTCCTCAATATAAACCCGAAGCTCATCGGGTTTAGCCTCAATCAAATTTGAGATCATGCCTTGTTCAATGATGGCGTAGCTACGTGGCCCCAGACCGGTGCCAAGAAAAATATCAGTGATATCACGACGACGACATTTGTTGCCATTGAGATAGTAGTTGGACTGGCTATCTCTTGTGACCTTGCGCTTGATGGAGATTTCGCTCCAACCGGCATACTCTCCGCCAAGACTGCCGTCAGAATTGTCGAAGACCAACTCAATAGAAGCCTGGCCAACCGGCTTGCGACCACCTGAACCATTGAAAATCACATCTGTCATCGACTCGCCACGCAGGTGCTTGGCGGAGCTTTCACCCATCACCCACCGTACGGCATCAATAATGTTAGATTTCCCACAACCATTAGGCCCGACGACCGCGCAAAGGTTACTGGGAAAAGATACGGTGGTCGGGTCAACAAAGGACTTAAACCCCGCGAGCTTAATGCATTTTAGGCGCATTGATTTCTCTTTGGTTTTGGCGTTCCGAGTAGAATTCTCATGACGGTCATAAATGTATCAGCCGGGCTTTTTTACGCAGAGATAAAAAGGTGATTTTACACGGCTGGGCAGCGGCCACAAGCAACCGGAGCCTATAATTGACGGTCGATGATCACTGCCACAATTTCTCCATGGTCAGCTATTTTTAAAGCACCGGTGGATCCTTCCAAATCACCCTCAGCTGGTGTCGCCGATCCACTAACAGATAGGCGGGCGACAACCTCTATCGTCTCAACGGAAGAGAGCAATTTACCACCGGGCATGACCATTGTGTCATCCAGCGTCACTGTCGCAGGTAAATCTGCTGCCTGTAGCTTGGCTACTGCCAGCGGCATAGGCATCCCCTGCCATTCACGAGCATACACGTACACCACCATCCCCGGAGATACTGTCATCTCAGGGGACAGCGTTACCTGAACCTCGATAGAAGGCAATGTGCCGCCAAGCAGCTTTCGAGCGCGAGCAATACCGGACTGAAGGACCTGAGCCTGTTGTGTACCGGGATGAATAATACGTAAAGCTGTCTGCCAGCTTGCTATAGCCTGATGATAATCCCCCAATTCGAAAAAACGCATACCCTGCAGCCCCAACGCTGTGAGATTATTAGGGTCTAATGCCAATACATTATCCAATATAGCGCCCGCCCCGCTCTCAAATTTGCTGCCATCCCTGTTGTAAATAGCCTGAGCATACTCAGCCAATAGCACAGCATCGCCTGGACTCAAGTGGACAGCCTGTTGGTAAGTAGCACTGGCCTGTTTAAAATTGCCATCCTCCATATGCAATCGTGCCAATATCACCAGATAATAGACATTATCTGGCTGACTACGCAAACGCCGAGAAATTTTCTCTTTCAACTGTTGCTTGACAGCAAAATCATCCACACCGTGAGTCTCATTAGCCCGCGTGTCCATGAGCTGGGTAATAACAACATCATCACGGGCACCCAACATTTGGTAAATAGAAAATGCCAATAAAGGCAGTAACAACAACCCCATCAACAATAACCAGGCACCTCGTCCCCCAGTAACTTTTGAGGTAGAAAATTCAACCTCATCAGCCAGCAGAAGACGCTGTTGCTCCATTACCAAATCACGATACTGCGCTTCATCAATTTCACCAGTGGCCAACTGATTATCCAATTCGGCCAACCGCTCCCTGAAAAGAACCACATTGGCACTTACCGGTATAACTGGCGCCCTCTGAACAGGCTTCTTCAATAGAGGATAAATAACAAAACCTGCCGCTAAAAACACTAACAGCGCCAACACCAACCACATCATTTTCTTTCCCCATTAGCGTTACTAGCGCCAGAATCGTTCTGGTTGTTTTCAGCACTGGACAGCAATTCTGCCAACCTGACCTGCTCATTCGCGGGCAGTGTTGCCGAGTTAGTTATATGCGTTATCTGACGACGCCGTACAATGAAAATGATCACTAGTCCCGTCAACAATAAAATACCCGGCACAAACCAAAGTATCCATGTGGTTTTTTTCACCGGGGGCCGGTACATCACAAACTCGCCATAGCGAGCCACTAAAAAGTCGATAATTTCACGATCCGCCTTGCCGTCTTCCAACATAAGGTAAATTTCGTCTCGCAAGTCGGACGCGATAGGTGAATTTGAATCTGCCAGATTCTGGTTCTGACATTTTGGACAACGCAACTCCGTGACCAACACTTGGAACCTTTCCCGCATCTGCTCTGAGGAAAACTCCTTCACCTCTACAGCGGATAACGCTGAACTACTAATGATAAATAGCTGCAAAAAAATGATGTACTTAAGTGCGCCCTTGAGCATTGATCGTATTCCTGTGTTTTTCATTGGCTTATCATATTGATCCAGACCTTAACTCAGCAGGAGAACCCCACCCATAGGCGATTAGCTCTGATGGGAGAACCCTGACCCTATGGTCTAAAATAGATGCTGCTTCGGCCCAGCTATAGGCTATTCCTCAAGCACTTCCTTTGCTGCGCGAAAAGCTTCCTGTAGCGCTGGCGCACCAATATAGGGCCCCGTATGTAAAAGTACTTCGCGAATTTCTTCCGGGGTACAACCATTGCGGATGGCTCCACGAACGTGGCCTTTCAGCTCGGTGGGCGCCTTGAGAGCAGCCAATGTAGCAATAGTGATAATACTGCGAGTTTTTAGCGGGAGAGTCTCCCTAGCCCAAACTGAGCCCCAGCAGTTTTCATTGATATAGCCCTGTACTGGCTGGGTGAATTCAGTAACAGCGTCCATCGCACGATCAACAAATTCATCACCCATCACTTGACGGCGAACCTTCATACCCCGTTGATAATCTTCTTCCGCCATGTTTTTGCCTTATTGAATTTCTTGCCATACTGGCAAAATATGCTTTTGCCAAACTCTATCATCAACCACACCCACATGCTTGTAACGTATGATTCCAGTGCTATCTACCACATAGGTTTCTGGAGCACCAAATACACCAAGATCCAAACCCATACGGCCCGCGGCATCAACAATACTTAGGGCATAAGGGTCTCCCATTTCGGCCAACCATTGGTGCGCCGCCACACTATCATCCTTGTAGTTAAGACCAATAATCCTAACGCCCTGTTCTGCCAATTTATTCAGATAGGGGTGCTCTACTCGGCAGGAAAAACACCAGGTAGCCCATACATTAAGTAACGCAGGCTTACCCTGAAAAACTGTCTGATCTACCAGATTACTTTCATCGCCAAGTACCGCTAGAGAAAACTCAGGGATAGGCCGATCAATCAATGCTGACGGCATAGCATTAGGGTCACGATCCAACCCATTGAGCAGAAAAATTGCCAGCACTATAAATGCTATTAACGGTAAAAAAAGCTTTAGTCTCGCCACTAACTCCCCCCACGCCCTAAATTATCAGGCATCTGCCATCAGACCTTTCTCAGCAGGGGAAGACACTGTCTGTCGCCTGTAGCGTTTATCCAATATAGCGATAAGACCACCGACGGAAATCAACAGCCCACCGAACCAAATCCAGCGAATGAACGGTTTAACATAGATACGGATTGCCCAAGCATCACCCTTGAGGGGCTCACCCAACGCTACATATAAATCACGAAAAAACCCGCTGTCGATATCGGCCTCGGTCATAGTTTGACCACTGGCCATATAACGGCGTTTTTCTGGTGTCAATTCAGTCACTAGCTGATTATTCTTAGTCACTCTAATAAGGGCCTGGTCGGCGACATAGTTTGGCCCGCGCACCGGACGCATTTCTACAAATTCAAACTGATAACCGGCAACGTCAGACTGCCCACCAGGCTCCATACGCACATCTCGCTGGACACTGTAAATACTGGTTAAGCCTACACCAACAATGCAAACAGCCACCCCTAAATGAGCCAAAATCATGCCGTAGTAGGCCCCTTTTATACGCTGCATACCCGACCAAATAGACCTTGAGTGCCTGGCTTTGCGCCAAAGGTCCATCAAAGTGACAGTAAAAACCCAAACTGCGACAGCAACCGTCACTCCGGCCATCACCTGATAACTTTCGCGATACCACAGAGGGAATAATGCGCCAGATAATAGAGCCAGCACAAATGGAATATTGAGATTCCGTTTGAGGTCTGCCACAGCATTCCGCTTCCAACGCAATACCGAGCCAACAACCATCAGCACAGCCAATAAAAGCATTAATGGTACAAAAAATAGGTTGAAGTATGGTGGGCCCACTGAAATTTTCCCCCACTCAAGCACATCGGCAATCAAGGGATAAAGCGTGCCCAACAGAACGATGGCCATAATACTGATGAACAGTATGTTGTTAATTAACAGGAACATTTCCCGTGACAACCCGACAAAGCTTGCAGCGCCTTTCACAGCAGGCCCCCGTAGGGCAAACAGTAATAGCGAGCCACCAATCACTAATGCAAGAAAACAAAGAATAAACACTCCCCGAGTGGGATCTGAAGCAAAAGCATGCACCGAAGTCAGCACACCCGAGCGCACCAGGAACGTTCCGAGCAAACTCAGAGAAAACGCAGAAATTGCCAAAAGCAATGTCCAACTGCGAAATACCCCTCGCTTCTCGGTGGCGGCTAAGCTATGAATCAACGCTGTACCTACCAACCAGGGCATGAAGGAAGCATTTTCTACAGGATCCCAAAACCACCAGCCACCCCAGCCCAGTTCGTAATAAGCCCACCAGCTGCCAAGTGCAATACCAAGCGTCAGGAAAACCCAGGCCACATTAGTCCAGGGCCTGGTCCAACGCGCCCAAGCAGCATCCATTCGTCCCCCTATCAATGCAGCAATAGCAAAAGCAAAGGCCACGGAAAAACCTACGTAACCCATATATAGCATTGGTGGATGGAAAATCAGCCCAATATCCTGGAGCAGAGGGTTCAAATCCGATCCCTCTGAGGGGTAGAATGGCAAACTGCGTTCAAAAGGATTCGATGTAAATAAGAGAAATAGGTAGAAACCAACACTGATCAAGCCCATTACACCCAGCACCCGTGCAACTAATTGTTCGGGAAGTGTACGGCTAAATATGGCTACCGCCAGACTCCACAACGCCAGAATGAGCACCCACAGTAACAATGAACCTTCATGGGCAGCCCATACAGCACTGACCTTATAGTAATCAGGCAACAACGTATTAGAATTTGCCGCCACATACTGTACAGAAAAATCATCATGCAAAAAAAGATAAACAAGGCAGCCAAAACTGAATATCACCATCAAAGTCTGCCCCGCCACTAACGGTCTAGCCGTAGACATCCACAAACGATTATTTACCGCGGCACCAGCCTGTGGAATCACCGATTGCATCAGCGATAACACCAATGCAAGGATCAGTGCAAAATGCCCATATTCTGCAATCATTTGTCGTTTACCCCTTAATGAGCCATTTGAAGTTTAAGAACCATTAGCTGAGCTGCTGCCACCATTAGACTCGCTAGCCCGCTGATGAGCCGCATCCATGGCATCTGCCACCTCTGGAGGAGTATAGTTTTCATCGTGTTTGGCTAACACTTCTGTGGCCAAAAAAATACCATTCTGGTCAAGCTCACCCATCATCACCGCAGCTTCTCCCTCGGCAAATAAGTCTGGGAGAATACCGGTGTAGTGGATTTCCACATCAGCTTCACCATCAGTAATCTGAAAACGTGTAAAAAGTGAGTCACTGGCCCGCTCCAGGCTACCATCAACCACCATACCACCAGCACGAATACGAACCCCCACTGGGGCTTCACCAGACACAATATTTGATGGGGGATAAAACAGGTTGATATTTTCACGCAAGGCAAAACTTAACAGCCCTACAGCCACGGAAGCCACAACAATAACAAAAATCACCATAAACAAGCGCTGACGACGGATTGGATGCATAACTATCTCTTTAATATCTCGTTAATATAGGGTATTGCCACTTTCTATTCTTGGGACGTACTTTTGGTTGTATTGGCGTTTTGCCGACGTGCAACCTCTCGCCGTTGCTGCCTGACAATTTCCTGCATGAGTTTTCGCTTTCTATATAGCGGGCTCACCACCAACCACAGCAACGCCAGTAGTGAAATCAAGTAGGCAGCCCAAACATAGGGGCCATGGCCGTCCATCTGTATAAACTCACTTAAACTGCCGAACTGGAACATTATGTCTGCCCCTCCTGAGCCTTAAGCGACATGTCTTGTACCCAGCGCGTCCGACGCTCCCGATGGAGAATTTCCACCCGGGTATTAAGAATCAATGCCACCGCATAAAAACAATAGAACCCGAGTATCATCACCAATAGCGGATGAAACATATCTGGGTGCATGGCAGGAGCCCCAGTAAACTTGATAGTGGCAGGCTGGTGCAATGTATACCACCAATCCACCGACTTGTAGATGATGGGAATATTCACCATCCCGACGAGCGAGAGTACCGCGCTGGCCTTACTCGCAGCATCCTGACTCGTATAGGAATACTGCAGAGCAATCACCCCCAAATACAGAAAAAACAACACCAGCATAGATGTTATTCGAGCATCCCATATCCAGTAGGCTCCCCATGTGGGCTTACCCCAAATTGAGCCTGTCACCAAAGCCACAAACGTCAGTATTGCCCCAATGGGGGCCGCTGACTTCATCACCATATCAGCCAGCTTCATTTTCCAAATCAGACCAACAGCACCCGCAACGGCCATCACATAATAGCCCGCCAATGCAAGAAAGGACGCCGGCACATGAATATAAATGATTCGGAAGCTGTTACCCTGCTTGGCATCCTCTGGAGCAAAACCCAACCCCCAGATAACGCCGACGCTTAACAGCACCGCTGCCAACACAGACAACCACGGTAGCCATTTTCCACTGGTTTGATAAAACCAGCGTGGCGACCCCAACCGATGAAACCATTGCCACATATCTGTCTTTTAACCCTCACTACTCAATAACATGATCAACTCTCTTTTTAACCGTGCATACTAATCCGCAGGGCTCCCGCAGTAGCAAATGGAGAAACTAACAACGAAAAAGCCAGCAACGCTCCCAACACCGCCAATGGCCCTTCCACAGGAAATCCATCAACCGCCCGCTGCACCGTGCTTGCTCCAAAAATGAGTACCGGCATATAGAGAGGCATCACAATCAACGACAGCAATAACCCCCCCTTCCTTAACGCTACTGTCAAACCCGCCCCAATAGCACCAATCAAGCTCAGTACGGCTGTGCCCATGAGCAAACTCAAAACCAAAGGCAGGTAGCCAGACTTTGGCAGAGATAACATCATACCTAAAACTGGCGCTAAAAGAGTTAAGGGAAGACCAGTTATTAACCAATGTGCCAGTACTTTCGCCAACACCATCAGGTAAAGAGGCTGCGGCGTAATCAACAGCTGCTCCAATGTGCCATCACGGTAATCACTTTGAAACAAACCCTCTACCGACAGCAGTGATGCCAGGAGTGCCATTACCCATAAAATGCCCGGAGCGATCTCTGCCAACCGACTGGCTTCCGGTGTTAAACCCAGTGGGATCAATGTCACCACGATAAAGAAGAAAATCACCGGATTGGCAATCTCGCCCCTATGACGAAACGCCAATAGTAAATCCCGCTGGAGAATAGCTGAAAAACCACCACCCATAATCAGCTCACCTCCGCCAACAATGGCAGGGGCAGCCGGCGAATACCTTCAATCCCCAAATCCTGATGAGTAGACAGTATGACCACGCCACCCTTCTTCACATGATCCTTCAATAATGTTTCGAGCTGAGCGACACCCTGCTTATCAATGGCGGTAAAAGGTTCGTCCAACACCCACAAAGGCGCTTCGGTAATGAGCAACCTGGCCAGTGCAGCACGACGCTGCTGCCCAGCAGATAATGTATAACAGGGGACATCTTCGTAGCCACGAAGTCCAATTGTGGCCAACACCTCTTCATTACTTAACAGGCTACTATTGGCATTGAGACGACGCCACCACTGTAAGTTTTCTTCAGGTGAAAGCGATTGTTTAAGCCCAGGTAAATGTCCTAAAAACAGTAAATTCTGGAGGTAATTTTGGCGATACAGAGAGATATCCTTACCACGCCAAACCAGCGTCCCAGAAGTAGGGTTTAATGCCGTTGAAATAATGCGTAATAACGTGGTTTTACCACAACCGTTAGGCCCTTCCACCTGGAGAATATCACCGGGTTCAAGTGCCACACTAATCTCAGAAAACAACAGTCTATCGTCCCGTTCAAAAGCGAGAGAATTTAACGAAAAAAGAGCTGATTGAGACGACAATTGATAATCCGACCTGTAACAGAGACCGTATTATGCCAAAAACTTAGGGCAATAAGAGAAAAAATAACAGGGTAAACATCAAACAACCTATAAATTAAGCTCGGCTGTCGACATCAGCCCACATCGAAATCATAATCCCGGATACTCTTTTGCAAACACCTTTCTTCGAGCTGGTCTTCCAACCGGCGTTGTATATCAGAATCGACTCTGCTCTTGGCATCCGGCTCAACAGCCTCGCCTTCAAGATCAAAGTCGTCGTTCTCTAGTTCTTCCTCGCCGTTCATAGCGAAACTCCTCCATCTCGCTACCAACTACTTCAGCGATGCTGACAATTACACTACTTGTTTCCCGGAAAAACAGGCTTAAAATGAACAGCCGTTAAGAAACATAAACTCTTTTTATTTCAACAGGTTCCCAGCTGGCAATAGGTTTTTTTATAGTTCGTCAAAGTTTGACAGCTCCACAAGATCCTCTGGGCGATCAATATCGGGGAGTGCTGACAACTCCTTCCAGGCCCAACCAAGGCTGTTCAGTCTATTTCGGGTCATAGCCATCACCTCTCCAGACCCCCAGGGAATATCAGAAAACAGCGTCGGATTTAAACAATTTAAGCCTATCAATACATACCCTCCATCCGTAGCCGGACCAAATACTGCGGGTACATCATCAAGAGCCTCCAACGCTTGCGTAATATACTCACCATTAATGGCTGGGCAGTCACTGCCAACAATGATCACCCGATTAAATTTCTCCAATCTCTTGGCAAAGGCATTGGC
>JBALVP010000159.1:0-3256 GCA_036961395.1 Porticoccus sp. | reverse complement strand
TGGACGGTCATAGACATATCTTAACGCCTTTCTTGCTCTTACTTCAGCTTTTCAGCTTTTTCAACCGCTTCTTCAATGGTGCCGACCATATAGAACGCCTGCTCTGGCAGGTGGTCATAGTCGCCATTAAGAATTCCCTGGAAAGCAGCAATAGTTTGTTTCAATGAAACGTATTTGCCCGGTGATCCAGTGAAGATTTCTGCTACGTGGAATGGCTGGGACAAGAAGCGCTCAATTTTACGAGCACGTGCGACCACTTGCTTATCTTCTTCAGACAGCTCATCCATACCCAGAATAGCAATAATATCTTTCAGTTCTTTAAAACGCTGCAATACAGATTGCACACCACGAGCCACGTCATAGTGCTCTTGACCAACAATCAGTGGATCCATCTGACGTGATGTTGAATCCAGTGGATCTACCGCTGGGTAAATACCTTTAGAGGCAATATCACGACTCAGTACAACTGTAGAATCCAAGTGAGCAAACGTCGTTGCTGGTGATGGATCCGTCAAATCATCCGCAGGTACATATACTGCCTGTACCGATGTAATCGATCCAGTCTTAGTAGAAGTAATACGCTCCTGAAGCACACCCATTTCTTCCGCAAGCGTAGGCTGATAACCTACCGCAGATGGCATACGACCCAACAGTGCAGATACTTCTGTACCGGCGAGTGTGTAACGATAGATGTTATCAACGAACAACAGTACGTCTTTACCTTCGTCACGGAATTTTTCTGCCATGGTCAAACCAGTCAATGCTACACGGAGTCTGTTTCCGGGTGGCTCATTCATCTGACCGTATACCATAGCTACTTTTGATTCACTTGGTGTCTCAACGTTAACAACGCCAGATTCCTGCATTTCAAAGTAGAAATCGTTACCTTCACGAGTACGCTCACCAACACCAGCGAATACGGACAAACCTGAGTGCTCAGTCGCAATGTTGTTGATCAGCTCCATCATGTTGACGGTTTTACCAACACCGGCACCACCGAACAAACCAACTTTACCACCCTTGGCGAATGGACAAACCAGATCGATGACCTTGATGCCTGTTTCCAACAGCTCGTTGGACGCTGCCAGCTCGTCATAGGCTGGTGGCTTACGGTGAATAGCAGCACGCTCTTTCTCACCAATAGGGCCTTTTTCATCAATGGGGTTGCCTAACACATCCATGATACGACCCAGGGTTTCTATACCAACAGGAACAGAAATGGGTGCATTGGTGTTATTAACACTGAGTCCGCGGCTGATGCCTTCAGAAGAACCCATAGCAATGGTGCGCACTACACCGTCGCCCAGCTGTTGCTGAACTTCAAGGGTCAAATCTTTTTCTTCAACCACTAGTGCGTCATACACGTTGGGCACTTGATCACGTGTGAATTCCACATCGATAACAGCGCCGATAATTTGAACGATACGTCCGCTACTCATTGTCCGGTTCCTCTTAAACTAAACCTTTAATTAAACTGCTGATGCGCCACTAACAATCTCTGACAGCTCTTGTGTAATAGCCGCCTGACGAGCTTTGTTATAAAGCAATTGCAGTTCGTTGATCAGATCACCTGCATTATCCGTGGCGCTCTTCATTGCAATCATACGCGCCGCCTGTTCGCAGGCCTTATTCTCAACTACACCTTGATAAACTTGAGACTCGATGTAACGAACCAAAAGTCCATCCAGTAGCTCCTTAGCATCGGGCTCATAGAGATAATCCCAATGGTGTTGAAGCTTGTCATCTTCTGTAGGCTTGAGTGGTAATAGCTGCTCAATAACCGGCTTTTGAGTCATGGTGTTCACAAATTCGTTTGCCACCACGTACAGCCGATCAATTTTACCTTCATCGTAAGCGTCCAACATAACCTTCACGCCACCAATAAGGTCGTTGGCAGAGGGCTTATCACCGAGATCTTTTACTGTGGCAACAATATTGCCACCAAAACTACCAAAGAACGCTGCGCCCTTGTTACCTACCGTACAAAGATCAATCTCAACCTCTTGATCAGACCAGGTTTTCATGGACTTGATCACCTGTTTGAACAGGTTTATGTTCAAACCACCACACAAACCCCGATCTGTCGAGATTATAATGTAGCCAACGCGTTTAATTTCACGCTGCTCCATATATTGGTGCTTATACTCACTAACCGCATTGGCAATTTGACCAACTACTGAGCGGATACGATTAGCATAAGGTTTGCCAAGTTGACGGCGTTCCTGTGCTTTCCGCATCTTACTCGCAGCAACCATCTCCATAGCACTAGTAATTTTCTGAGTGCTTTGGATACTAGTTATTTTGGTCTTAACTTCTTTTCCGACAGCCATAATTAATGCCTAATCATAGGGACAGGTTTAAATCTATCCCCTTAACAAGTTTTACCAAGTCTGGGTGCTGACAAATTTTTCCAGCGCCGCCTTATAACTGGCTTCAATGTCGTTGTTCCAGTCACCGCTCTGGTTAACCTGATCTAACAGATCTCCGTGCTCAGCTTTCATGTATGAGAGCAGGGCTGACTCAAAATCACCAACTTTATTCACGGCAACTTCTTTCAGATAGCCGTTATCCACGGCATAAATTATCAGGCCCATCTCAGCAATACTTTGTGGTGCATATTGCTTCTGCTTCATCAGCTCAGTAACGCGCTCACCGTGGTCCAACTGGGCCTTAGTGGCATCGTCTAGATCAGATGCAAACTGGGAGAATGCTGCCAGCTCTCGATACTGTGCCAATGCGGTACGAATACCACCAGACAGTTTTTTCACAATCTTGGTTTGTGCAGCACCACCAACCCGAGATACGGAAACACCAGCGTTCATTGCAGGGCGAATACCCGCATTAAACATGTCCGCTTCAAGGAAGATCTGACCATCAGTAATGGAGATCACGTTGGTTGGTACGAATGCAGATACGTCACCAGCCTGAGTCTCAATAATAGGCAACGCTGTTAGTGAGCCCGTTTTGCCTTTTACTTCACCATTGGTGAAGTTTTCAACATAAGTTGGGTTTACACGTGCTGCGCGTTCCAACAAACGGGAGTGCAAATAGAACACATCACCAGGATAAGCTTCACGGCCTGGCGGACGACGCAACAACAAAGAAATTTGACGATAAGCCCAAGCTTGCTTGGTCAGATCATCATAAATAATCAGGGCATCTTGTCCGCGATCTCGGTAGTACTCACCCATGGTGCAGCCACCAAACGGGGCTAAGAACTGCATGGCTGCGGGATCAGAGGCCGTTGCTGCAACAA
>JBALVP010000158.1:0-3314 GCA_036961395.1 Porticoccus sp. | reverse complement strand
AGCCCGTAACCGTATTTTAATTCTCGATGGAGCCATGGGCACCATGATCCAGTCTCACAGGTTTACTGAGGCTGATTATCGTGGGAAACGCTTTGAGAGCTGGTCTCAGGATGTGGGAGGTAACAACGACCTGCTATCCTTGACTCAACCCGATGTTATCCGCGATATACACCGCATTTATCTCGAAGCTGGCGCCGATATTATCGAGACCAACACGTTCAACGCTACCTCTGTCTCTATGGCAGATTACGGTATGGAGTCGCTGGTTCGTGAACTTAACGAGGCAGGAGCTAAACTTGCGAGAGAAGCCTGTGACGACATATCCTCAGCTGACCGTCCTCGCTGGGTCGCAGGCGTTCTTGGGCCTACCAGCCGCACGCTGTCTATTTCACCCGATGTTAATGATCCCGGTGCCCGTAATACTAGCTTTGATGAACTGGTCGAAACCTATATTGATGCCACCGAGGGGCTAATTTCTGGCGGCTCCGACATTATTCTGATCGAGACGATCTTTGACACACTCAATGCCAAGGCAGCCATTTTTGCCGTGCAACAAGTGTTTGAGACTCAGGGTCGCACACTGCCCATCATGATTTCTGGCACCATAACTGATGCCAGTGGTCGGACGTTATCGGGCCAAACCCCAGAAGCTTTTTGGAATTCCTTGGCCCATGCCAGACCTTTTTCTATCGGGCTTAACTGTGCACTGGGTGCCAAAGAACTGCGACCACATATTGAAGAATTGTCACGGCTTTCTGACACCTTGATTAGCGCACACCCTAATGCGGGATTACCGAATGAATTTGGGGAGTATGACGAAACGGCCGAAGAAATGGCCGCTATTGTCGGTGAGTTTGCACAAAGTGGACTAGTTAACATTATCGGCGGCTGCTGTGGCACCACCCCTGAACATATCCGTACCATCGCCAAAGCCGTATCCGAATACGACACACGGAAGATACCCGTGCTAGAACCGGCCTGTCGACTTTCTGGACTAGAGCCATTCAATATCACCGCTGATTCTCTGTTTGTGAACGTGGGTGAGCGCTGTAATGTCACGGGTTCAGCTAAGTTCAAGCGGCTGGTTCTCAATGATGATTACGACACGGCTCTCGACGTGGCCCGACAGCAAGTGGAAGATGGCGCGCAGGTTATCGATATCAATATGGATGAAGGCATGCTTGATGCCGTTCATGCCATGACCACGTTCCTTAAGCTAATTGCCTCAGAGCCCGATATTTCGCGTATTCCATTGATGATCGACTCCTCAAAATGGCACGTGATCGAAGCTGGTCTAAAGTGGGCTCAGGGTAAATGCATCGTCAACTCCATCAGCCTGAAAGAGGGTGAAGAGCCCTTTGTCGAGCAGGCCAAACTATGCCTACGATACGGCGCAGCTGTAGTTGTGATGGCTTTTGATACTCAGGGACAAGCAGACAATCTGGAGCGCCGAAAAGAAATTTGTCAGCGCAGTTATGACATTTTGGTTAATCAGGTTGGATTCCGTCCTACCGATATCATCTTCGACCCTAATGTATTCGCTGTGGCAACCGGTATTGATGAGCACAACAACTATGCCGTGGACTTTATTGAGGGTGCTCGATGGATTAAACAAAATTTGCCGGGGGCACTGATTTCCGGTGGAATCAGCAATGTTTCGTTCTCCTTCCGCGGGAACAATCCGGTTCGTGAAGCCATTCACTCTGTCTTTCTGTTCCACGCTATCCAGGCTGGTTTAAGCATGGGCATCGTTAATGCCGGGCAGCTCGCAGTCTACAGTGATTTGTCTGAGGAACTCCGTGAAAAAGTGGAGGATGTCATCCTCAATCGTCACCAACAAGGCACTGAAAACCTTGTCGAAATAGCCGATAAGTACCGTGGCGATGGTTCAACCGAAAACAGAAAAGTTGATCTGGAATGGCGAAGCTGGCCCGTAGCGAAGCGACTAGAACATGCTCTGGTCAAAGGCATCACCACCTATATAGAGGAAGATACAGAAGCTGTCCGCCTACAGGTTGAACGCCCTCTTCATGTGATTGAAGGCCCGTTAATGGATGGGATGAATGTGGTCGGCGATTTGTTTGGTGCCGGCGAAATGTTTCTACCCCAGGTTGTCAAATCTGCACGTGTAATGAAACAGGCCGTGGCCCACCTCCAGCCCTATATTGAAGCTGAAAAGGAAGATGGTGCTAAAGCGAATGGCAGAATCCTAATGGCCACGGTTAAAGGTGACGTGCACGATATTGGAAAAAATATTGTGGGTGTGGTGTTGGGGTGTAACAACTATGAGGTCATCGACTTAGGCGTCATGGTGCCCGCCGAGAGAATCATCGAAACAGCCATTAAAGAAAATGTCGATATTATTGGTCTTTCAGGGCTTATCACACCCTCACTGGATGAAATGGTTCATGTCGCCAGCGAACTTGAGCGGCAAAAACTCAACTTTCCATTGTTAATTGGCGGTGCAACAACCTCCAAAGCGCACACCGCTGTCAAAGTTGACCCTAACTACCATCTGAATCAGTCCATCTATGTCTCCGACGCATCCCGGGCCGTAGGCGTAGCCAGTAAGCTGCTGAGCCACGAGCACAGAGACGCCTTTGTGGCTGATATACAGCAGGAGTATGTAGAGGTACGCAAGCGTACCGCCAACCGTAAACCTCGCGGTACCACCCTGCCCTACGCTGAGGCCAAAAATTCAGGCCCAAAAATAGATTGGCAGAATTACACACCACCCATTCCAGCCACCGCTGGAGTACAGATACTCGATGACTACCCATTGGATGTATTGGTCGACACTATTGACTGGACACCGTTCTTTATAACTTGGGAATTAGCAGGTAAATACCCCAAGATCCTTAACGATGAGAAAGTCGGTGAAGCAGCCCGCGACCTGTTCGATGATGCCCAAAAAATGCTTAAGCGGCTGGTTGATGAAAAGCTGATCAAGGCCCGCGCTGTATTCGGGCTGTGGCCCGCCAACAGCGTCAATACGGACGACATTGAAGTCTATGCCGATGAATCCCGAAATCAGGTGCTATCTACGCTGCACCAGATTCGCCAACAAACCCGGAAACAAGGGGCTACCGATGATCTAGTATCCCTGGCCGATTTTATTGCGCCAAAGGATACGGGCATTACCGACTATGTGGGGGCCTTCGCCGTCACTACCGGCATAGGCGTTGATGAGTTAGCAAAAGGCTATGAAGCCAAAGGTGATGATTACAACAGCATTATGGTGAAAGCGTTAGCTGACCGCTTAGCTGAGGCCTTTGCCGAGCACTTACATCAGAGGGTTCGGAAAGAATTCTGGG
>JBALVP010000157.1:0-3339 GCA_036961395.1 Porticoccus sp. | reverse complement strand
GGCAGACTTGAATAGCGAACGGTTCAAGCTGCGCTCTAAAGTAAAAGGGGTTCACCGTGCACTTTAAATTTATTTTTCTACTGACTTTTATTGGTTGGTGCTCATTGTCCACCGCACTCCCAAGTGACCGACAGCAGCCCATCAAAATCGAATCTGACCGCGCAGAAAAAGATGAGAAAAAAGGCACTACCGTTTACGAGGGCTCTGTTGTTATTCGACAGGGGACCATCAAGATTAATGCCGACAAAGTAACCGTCTTCAGTGAATCGAACCAGGTGGATAAAATTATCTGTATTGGTAAACCCGCCCACTATCAACAACGGCCCAACCTTGAAGATGGGCTAGTTTTTGCCAGTGGCAACACCATTGAATACTACTTGGCCAGTGACAAAATATTCCTGTTAAAAAATGCCAGTCTGGAACAAAATGGCACCACTATCACAGGCGACAAAATCAATTACGATCTTAGAGCGGAGGTGGTTAAGGCCAGCGCTGGAAGTAACACCCGCCAACGTATTCAAATGGTTATTCCACCCAGCAACCAGAAGGATGACAATTAATGGCCGTACTCAAGGCCTCTCATCTTATTAAGAGCTATAAGAAAAGACCTGTCATCCGGGACGTTTCACTCACACTGGAAAGTGGCACTATCGTAGGACTTCTTGGCCCCAATGGCGCAGGAAAAACAACCTGTTTCTATATGATTGTCGGGTTGGTCTCCCAAGATGGCGGCACTGTCCAAATTGACGATGAAGATATTACCCATCTACCCATGCACGGTCGTGCACGGAAGGGTATAGGCTACCTCCCTCAGGAGGCATCCGTATTTCGCAAAATGACTGTTCAAAATAACATTATGGCCATTTTGGAAACTCGCAAGGATCTCGACCTCAACCAACGAACAGAACATATGGAGCGATTGCTTCAAGAATTCCACATTACCCAGATAAGAGACACGCTGGGTATAAGCCTTTCTGGTGGAGAGCGCCGCAGAGTAGAAATTGCTCGAGCCCTAGCCATGGAGCCTGACTTCATACTTCTCGACGAACCATTTGCGGGAGTAGACCCTATTTCAGTGAACGACATCAAACAGATCATCCGCCACCTACGCGACACAGGCATCGGCGTACTTATTACAGACCACAACGTTCGCGAAACCCTCGATATCTGCGAACATGCTTATATCGTCGGTGAAGGTCAAGTCATCGCTGAAGGGCATGCTAGCGAGATTATCGCCAACCAACAGGTCCGCGACATTTATCTTGGCGAAGACTTCACCCTATAAATTTTCATCGAAAAAATGCCTTGCGGCACAAAATTTGCTTGTAAAATTACTAGCACACAGACTACACTTTCACTGTGAGCATTAACTTCTACCAAAGCAGTTCCACCCGAAGATGAAAGCCAGCCTGCAACTGAAAATTGGTCATCAACTGACCATGACTCCGCAGCTGCAACAGGCCATCCGCCTCCTTCAGCTATCATCACTAGAGCTCCATCAGGAAATCCAGCAAAATCTCTATGACAACCCCTTGCTGGAACTGTCTGAAGAATCGGAAAACCCACCGGAACGCACAGAAAACACTCCGGTATCTCAGAGCCCCGAACCAAAGACCCAGGGCGAAACAGTAGATCATGAGCCTATAGATAACGCCACCCAAGACCTTAACGGAGAGGACTGGGAAAATAAGATCCCTCAGGATCTCCCTGTTGATGCCAACTGGGATGATATTTATCAACCCAGTTCCGGCACAAAAACCCTAGGCCCCGAAACCCGCGACTTTGACAGTGTCCATAGTGTCACAGCATCCCTTCAGGACCACCTTCTTTGGCAGCTCAACCTCACACCCCTTTCGGCAATCGACAACCTGATTGGCGAAAATATTATTGATGGCATCGACAACAACGGCATGCTGACTACCCCAGTAGAAGAAATTTGGGCATCCCTTGATGATGAAATTGAGCTTGATGAAGTGGTTGCCGTGCTTCATCGTATTCAGCAATTCGACCCCTCCGGTGTTGGCGCTACGAACCTATCCGAATGCCTACTCATTCAGCTCAATCAATTTTCACCCGACACACCACTCTGGGAAGAAGCAAAACAACTAGCATCAAACCACCTAGAGCTTGTCGGGCAGCGCGATTACCGACGACTTGAAAAGATCACCGGGTATACTCAAGAGACCCTGAAAAGCGCCATCCAATTGATTCAAACACTATCCCCACACCCCGGGGAAGCTATCAGCACAGATGACACGGAATATGTTGTTCCAGATGTGCGCGTTACAAAAGAGAACAGTCACTGGCAGGTATCCCTAAACCATGACATCACCCCTCGCCTGAACATCAACCAGCAATACGCACAAATGATCCGGCGCGCCGATTCCAGCCAAGACAACACCTTTCTGAAAAACCACCTACAAGAAGCCAAATGGTTCCTGCGTAGTATCGAGAGCAGGAATGATACCCTGCTGCGGGTATCATCCTGTATTGTTGATCTCCAACAAGGCTTTTTGGCTCAAGGGGCAGAAGCCATGCGCCCGATGGTTTTGGCCGATATAGCCGAGCGACTGGACTTACATGAATCAACTATTTCCAGAGTAACCACTAAAAAATATTTAGACACGCCCCAAGGGGTATTTGAGTTGAAGTATTTTTTCTCCAGTCATGTGTCGACCACCAGTGGCGGGGAGTGTTCATCTACCGCTATTCGCGCTATCCTAAAAAAGATGATTAGTGCAGAAGATTCCGTCAAGCCGCTCAGCGACAACAAGCTCACCACACTACTTCAGGACATGGGCATCCAAGTCGCTAGGCGCACAGTCGCTAAATACCGGGAAGGGATGGGCATTCCCTCTTCAAGCGACCGTAAACGTTATAAACCTCACACTTAACCCTATGCTTAAACCTCTCAAGAAAAGGAGAACCGCATGCAATTAAATATCAGCGGACACCACCTCGACATTACAGACCCTATTAAGGATTATGTAATTAACAAGCTATCTAAACTTGAACGACACCATGATCGCATCACCAGTACCAACGTTATTCTTTCGGTAGAAAAACTTATCCAGAAAGCAGAGGCCACGGTACATGTAAGTGGTGGAGAATTTTTTGCCAATTCAGAACATGACGACCTCTATGCTGCAATCGACATACTGACGGACAAACTCGACCGCCAGCTGATTAAACATAAGGAAAAAAACCGCGTTAGATAGCCTCCTATGAAACTAATAGACATACTCCCCCCCGAGAACACCGCATCTGACGCTCCCGGGGGCAGCAAAAAAAGGGTTCTTGAACACCTCTCACACTTTCTAGCAGATCGCATGACAGGGA
>JBALVP010000156.1:0-3370 GCA_036961395.1 Porticoccus sp. | reverse complement strand
AACCATTTTTGCCTTAACCGCGACCATGACATCTGCGCCCATTTGCAGGGTAACAACGTTAAAAACAATCGACACTGTAGACTGTTGCTGAAGAAAGTTCACCATGGCTTTTTTCACCAATGGCTCCACCCCCTGCCCTACCAACAGCGCTTTAACCTCTCTTCCTATGAGAATAGCGACCACGATCAATAACAAACCAATCATGATACTTCCCAGAGCATCATATACCGGGTTTCCGGTGATCATTGTGGCCGACAATGCTACTAAGGCAAACGTCAGCCCCAATAATGCCGCCAAGTCCTCCCCAAAAACCACTAATAATTCACTGTGTCGGGTTTCTCTAAACCAGTGCCACAACTTGCGTCCATGGCGTACTTTATTGATTTCTTTCAAACAACCAAGCAGTGATAGCCCCTCAGCGACAACGGCAAACACTAACACACCAATAGCAATCCAAGGTGATTCCAGTGGCTCTGGAGAGTGAAGTTTATGCCAGCCCTCATAGACCGAGAAGACGCCCCCCACAGAAAATAACAACAACGCCACAATAAACGACCAGAAATAAATTTCCTTACCATATCCCAGCGGGTAATCCGGAGATGGGGGTCTTTTTGCCTGCTTCATACCCAGCAGTAACAACAATTGATTAGCCGTGTCAGCCAAGGAATGAATAGCCTCAGCCAGCATCGCCCCTGAATTTGTCACCGCAGCAGCGACCCCCTTGGCAACAGCAATTACACCATTGGCTATAAGGGCATAGAGAATACTTCTGGTAGAATCAGCGCCGCTAGACACAGGTTCGCTCCCTGCCATTGAATTTTTCGAAACAGATCGCATCTTATAGTGAGCTAACCACTGACACCAGACTGATGTATCAGACTGAAAGACCATACTAAGGAGGCACTGAGTGTTACGAATTGGATTATTTCTGGCCACTAACATTGCCATACTGGCACTGTTTACCATTGTATTTCAGTCACTTGGACTAGAACAGTATCTTGCAGAACAAGGGGTCTATACCAACCTCACCAGCCTGCTCATTATGTGCGCCATGTTCGGCTTTGGCGGCTCATTCATCTCCTTACTGATATCAAAATGGATGGCCAAACGCAGCTCCGGCACCCAAATTATCGAAACCCCCAGCACCCCGGAAGAACGCTGGCTGTTGGAAACGGTGGGTGACTTGGCCCAAAAGGCTGGCATTGAGATGCCAGAAGTCGGCATCTTTCCCGCACAACAATCCAATGCCTTCGCTACTGGCTGGAATAAAAATAATGCCCTGGTCGCAGTCAGCGCAGGATTACTCCACCGATTTGGAAAAGAAGAAGTTCGTGCAGTACTTGCCCATGAAATTGGCCATGTGGCCAATGGCGACATGATTACCCTGACACTCATACAGGGCGTACTAAACACCTTCGTGATGTTCTTTGCTCGTATTATCGGCTCTGTCATCAATAAAGTAGTGTTCAAGAATGAGCGCGGCGGCGGTATAGCCTATTTTGTTATTGTTATTGTCCTTCAAGTCGTTCTGGGTGTTTTTGCCTCCATGATTGTCATGCGATTCTCCCGCTGGCGAGAGTTTCGTGCCGACAACGCTGGAGCCCAATTAGCTGGACGAAGCGCCATGATTGGGGCGCTCCAAAAACTCCAGGCCGAGACACAGGCTCATGTGCCCAATCAAATGCCAGACACTCTTACTGCCTTCGGTATCTCCAGTGGATGGAAACAACATGCGAGCCGTCTGTTTATGTCACACCCTCCTCTCGAAGAGCGTATTGATGCGCTACGCCGTGGGCTATAAATGGCTTATAAACATGACTTACGGCCTCCGTCATTCGGTCATGAGACACAGGGATGTCTAAATGACAGCCCAACACATCTGTATGCTAGATGAACTGCCTGACAATGGCAGTAAGTCGCTGGAGCTGAATGGTGAAGCCTGCTTCGCTGTTCGCCAAGGCCCGGCTGTCTATCTCTACCGTAATGTCTGCCCTCATCTAGGACTACCTCTGGACCTGATGCCCGATCAGTTTCTGGATTACGACAAACGCTATATACATTGCACCAGTCACGGCGCACTGTTTAAAATAAATACCGGCTTATGTGTAGCCGGCCCCTGTCAGGGAAAGTCACTACAACCATTGACCTGTGAGATAGTCAAAGGGGCCGTCTTGTTATCAGAAGTTTCTCTAAAACCCTCAGCCTATGACGCTTAGTCAAACCCTTGGCATATGAAAGTGAATTAGTCAGAGGCAAGCATTGAAATATTGAACCCCGGCCCCATTTAACCTCCAAGCCATTTAATGAAAATTCCCACAGGAGACTACCCTTGGAACAATATCGTGGCACCACTATTCTCTCCGTACGCCGCAACGGCAAAGTTGTGATCGGCGGTGACGGACAAGTAACGCTGGGCAACACTGTTATGAAGGGTAATGCCCGGAAAGTACGTCGCCTCTATAACGACGAAATTATTGCCGGATTTGCCGGTGGTACTGCCGATGCCTTCACTCTATTTGAGCGCTTCGAAGCCAAATTGGAAGAACACCGCGGCAACCTTACCCGAGCGGCCGTTGAGCTGGCTAAAGACTGGCGTTCAGACCGAATTCTGAGAAAACTGGAAGCACTATTGGCCGTCGCCAATAAGGATGCCTCACTAATAATTACCGGTAACGGTGATGTGATTCAGCCAGAAGATGACCTGATTGCTATTGGTTCTGGTGGACCCTTTGCACAATCTGGTGCACGCGCGTTATTGGATAACACGGATCTCGATGCAAAAACCATCGTAGAAAAAGGACTCGAAATAGCGGGTGATATCTGTATCTATACCAACCACAATCGCACCATCGAGGAACTTGAGTACTAAAAAGAAGAACTCGAGTACTAGTAACTCTCGACTACTTAACGAATGACGAAAAGAATTCGATGACTGAAAGCTGTTCCTCTCACAACGCTTTCAGACACACCCAAATGAAAGGTTTATTGATATGTCCAATATGACACCCCGAGAAATTGTCCACGAACTGGATACCCATATCATCGGGCAGGATGCGGCCAAACGTGCCGTAGCTATTGCCCTGCGCAACCGCTGGCGTCGCATGCAACTCGAACCGGAACTACGCAACGAAGTAACGCCAAAAAATATCTTGATGATTGGCCCTACCGGTGTGGGTAAAACTGAAATTGCCCGCCGTCTGGCACGACTCTCCAACGCACCTTTTGTCAAAGTAGAAGCGACCAAATTTACTGAGGTCGGCTATGTGGGCAAGGATGTAGAATCCATTATCCGTGACCTGGTAGAAACCTCCATCAAACAATTGCGTGAACAGGACATGCACAAGGTACAGCAACGCGCCATAGATGCTGC
>JBALVP010000155.1:0-3391 GCA_036961395.1 Porticoccus sp. | reverse complement strand
GGCGTTTGCTGTCTACCAATGAACCCTTCTGAGTGACGTGATCACCGAGAATTTCCCTTAATGCCGCATGCAACAAATGGGTCGCCGAGTGATTGAGTTCTGTTGACTGACGGACGTCAGCATTCACTTCGGCCTCAAGTTGCTGGCCTACGCTGATGGCGCCAGAGGTCACGACACCGATATGTAAAAAATGGCTCCCCTGCTTTTGACAGTCGCGCACATCAAATTCGGCCTCGGCCGCACGCAGGTAACCACTATCTCCCGCCTGACCACCTGATTCTGCATAGAATGATGTTTTATCTAACACCACCACCGCCTCATCACCATCAGATACGGTATCAACAACCTCACCACCCTTCACCAAAGCAACGACAGTTCCTGCACCACAAGTGCTTTCATAGCCAGTAAAGCCTGTCTTACCTTCCAGTTGAAGCTGTTGGGTGTAGTCCACCTTAAAAGACCCCGCCGCACGAGCTCGCTGGCGCTGGGCGTTCATGGCTTCTTCATAACCAGGCATATCCAGAGATAACCCCCGCTCCCGAGCAATATCATTCGTCAGGTCGACGGGGAAGCCATAAGTATCGTATAGGGTAAAGACCACATCTCCAGGAATAATATCACCCTGTAATTCGGCCAAGGCTGAATCAAGAACTGTTATCCCCTTATCAAGGGTTTTTTCAAACTGCTGCTCTTCTGCAAGTAATGCTTTTTCAACTTGAGCCTGAGCCTTCGCCAACTCGTGGTATGCATCACCCATTTCAGCCACCAATGCAGACACCAACGTGTGGAAAAATGCCTGGGTTTGACCCAGCTGGTTCCCATGACGGATAGCACGACGAATTATCCGCCGCAGTACATAACCTCGACCTTCATTGGACGGCAACACACCATCCACGATCAAGAAACTACAAGAGCGTATATGGTCTGCAATAACACGCAGGGACTTGTTTTCGAGATAACAGTTCTCAAGATCGCTGGTTCCAGTCGCCTTTGCCGCGGCTTTTAACAGTGACTGGAATAGATCAATTTCATAGTTACTATGCACACCCTGCATGACCGCTGCGATACGCTCGAGCCCCATACCTGTGTCAATCGAAGGCTTAGGTAATGGCTCCATTGTCCCATCAGCACTACGCTCATATTGCATAAACACCAGATTCCAAATCTCAATATAGCGATCTAGATCGTCATTTTCACTACCGGGTGGACCACCGGGAACATCTTCACCATGATCATAGAAAATTTCTGAACACGGACCACAAGGGCCGGTATCGCCCATCTGCCAAAAGTTATCTTCATCAAGCCGGGAAAAACGATCCGCGCTGACGCCCAGCTCCTTCAGCCAAATGTCCGCTGCTTCATCATCTGAGATATGCACAGTGACCCAGAGGCGTTCTTCAGGAATACCAAGCTCTTCTGTCAGAAACTGCCAAGCATACTTAATAGCATCCCGCTTGAAATAATCACCAAAGCTGAAGTTCCCAAGCATTTCAAAGAAGGTATGGTGACGTGCGGTGTAACCCACATTTTCAAGATCATTATGCTTACCACCGGCACGCACACAGCGCTGCGAGGATGTAGCACGTGCGTAGTGACGCTTTTCGCCACCCAGAAAAACATCCTTGAACTGGACCATTCCAGCATTGGTAAACAACAGCGTCGGGTCATTACCCGGCACCAAACTACTACTCGCTACAATGGTGTGTTTCTGACGTTCAAAATACTTCAGAAATGCATCGCGTATTTCAGCACTTTTCATAAAAAATCAACTTCCACGGCCTACTTACAAGCCTCTTTAATAAATTTCTTTCTGGTTATCAGAACCCAAGACTATCTTCGGAGAACGTCTTGTTACCAAGGATATGCAGGTGAAGGTGAAATACTGTCTGACCAACACCGGCGCCATTATTAATCACTACCCTGAAAGCCTCATCAACACCGGCTTGTTTGGCAATATCGCCCACAGCAAGCATCAAGTGTCCCAGTAATGCCTTATCCTCTGATGAAGCATCGACCAGTCTTGGGATCGGCTTGCGAGGAATAACCAGCAAATGCGTGGGTGCTTTGGGCGCTATATCCCTAATAGCGAAGCAATGCTCATCTTCGTAGACAATCTCAGTAGGAATGTCGCCGTTAATGATTTTAGTAAATAAGGTTTCTTCTGACATAACCTGACTCTTAATAACCTGACTCGTAGTTAATGATCATCACCTGGTTAGTGATCGCCACCAAGTTTTTCATCGGCGGTCAGCTGGCGCGCCTCGTTTTCCAGCATCACAGGAATACCATCACGAATGGGGTATGCCAACCCACTGGCTTTGCATATCAATTCATTTTTTTCAGTGTCATATTCCAGTGGAGCTTTACTCACTGGACAGACCAAAATACTCAGCAACTTCTTATCAATCATCTCAACCCCGTGTGCAGGAGATTCTAAAGGGGCAAGTTTAAGGGAAAGACAGTGCTAAAACCACGTCTGGCGGGTTTCACCATCGCTTTAGTTACCGGTTTTAGGAGTAGATATTAGTCGGAGGTTTTAGTAATTGGGCTGGAATGAGCAGGTACAGGAAAATACTCTAACACCAATGCCGGATCCAACCGCACATCAAACCAATTGATACGCCAGTCCAGATGTGGGCCTGTCGCTCTGCCCGTAGAACCGACACGGGCAATCAAATCACCCGCTTCTACACGCTGACCGGGAGTCGCCAATACTTCACTAAGATGGATAAACGTAGAACTGAGACCATAACCATGTTCAAGAATCAACGTGCCCCCTGAATAGAACATATCATCGTGAACCAACCTCACCACGCCAGGTGCCGGCGCAAAGACGTACGTACCCTTGGGAGCGGCAATATCCAAACCGTAGTGCGGCCTGCCCGGCTTGCCGTTATAAACTCTTCGGCTACCGTAAACACCTGTAATAGGCCCCTCTAATGGGCTAACAAAACCTGAAAGGAAATCCAGCCCTCCGTTATCTTCCGCTCTCGCTTTTTTAACCAGTGCGGCCTCATGAAGGACGCGTTTAAGCACTTCAGGTGACAGCGGTGAAACTGTTTTTTGAGGAACACCTTCAACACGCTGCTCCTGATACTCGCGCTGAGCAATGATCAACCGGTGGGACTCTGCCTCACCATCACCATGATGGGTTATCAGCTCGATTTCACTGGGGGCATCGCGACCCAGCCCAAAAATAAACAAGCCATCCTCGCCAACCCTGACCTGGCGCTTCATCAACTCTACTTCAGTACCGGGAGGCACTCGCCCTATCAACAGTGAACCCTGAGTGAGAGCACCTGTGAGCTCAAGTGCCACAGCACCTTGGGCAATGATAGAGTTTGCCAGTGAAACGACCAAGATTATTAGATAACGATACAAAACGCTTCCC
>JBALVP010000154.1:0-3503 GCA_036961395.1 Porticoccus sp. | reverse complement strand
TTTGCATATCAAGGATGAGTCTATTCACATCACTATTAATCGTACTTAGCTCACCCTTAAGGGCGGAGATAGCCCGGGCATTGAGGTTATGCTTTAGATATAACACCTGATCTCTCAGAGTCGTTAGTACCGGGTGAACACTTTTCTCTGCCTTACGCATGGATTTGACCATTTGCTGGTACTTGTAACGGGTGTCGTGAAGCTTTTTAGCGCTGTCATCCCGAAGTGTACGATTCTGTATCTGCGCAAGCTCATTTTCCCACTCTTCAAATAGATCATCAGCCACATCTTCAACACTATCTATATGAACACTAATTGCCTTCGCTGCTTGCTCGCTGTCTTCATATTCAGTATTGAGTTTGTTATAGAGTTTTTCCAGATCACCACCCTCAAAATTTACCACCACCCTGTATTGCTCCAGAGCATCTTTGAACTGCTCCTGGGTTTCTTCCTGCGCGTCCTGAGTATCTTCGATCCGATCCACCAGAATATCTCGTTTATGAACACCGACTTGCTCCCAGGCATCGTAATACGCCGTTTCACAACCCGCTAATAAGAGCATGAAGGTGAATAAAACAATATTTCTCATTCTGTAAATTTCCTTTTTAACCATAGGGTTGTATCTTCCGGAACCTTAGTGCCCGTTTAGATACCCGTGGAACATAATCACACGAACCTGTTTTTTTATCGGTGCTGTCGGTAAATAATTATGCCATTGATCAACCATATCAAACCCATTTAGCAAATAATATCCTCAGCCAAACCTCTGTATTTTTATCAAGGCATCTGAAACCGGCTAGTTGGCACGAAACCCCTTACTATTCAGGGGTTGCAGCCTTATAATTGTCGGCTTTGCATGCTACAGGGGAACCTAGGTGTCACAAACCACACCGGATGTTTCAACATTCCAGGGGCTAATTTTGGCCTTACAACAATTTTGGTCTCGTCAGGGCTGCGTTATTTTGCAGCCACTGGATATGGAAGTGGGTGCAGGCACGTTCCACCCAGCCACCTTTTTGCGCGCTATCGGGCCAGAAACCTGGAACAGCGCTTACGTTCAACCCTGCCGCCGTCCCACTGATGGCCGTTACGGTGAAAACCCTAACCGACTGCAACACTATTATCAGTTTCAGGTGGTCCTGAAGCCCTCCCCGGATAATATTCAGGATTTGTATCTGGAATCGCTTCGTGAGCTGGGTATCGACCTAATGGTTCATGACATCCGCTTCGTTGAAGATAACTGGGAATCTCCCACTCTGGGGGCCTGGGGCCTTGGTTGGGAAATCTGGCTGAACGGCATGGAAGTGACCCAGTTTACCTATTTCCAGCAAGTAGGCGGGCTAGAGTGTTTCCCCGTCACGGGCGAAATCACCTATGGGCTTGAGCGTATTGCCATGTACCTGCAAGGTGTAGACAGTATTTACGATCTGGTGTGGACTGAAGGGCCAGAAGGGAAGGTGACCTACGGTGATGTGTTCCACCAAAATGAAGTAGAGATGTCGACCTTCAACTTTGAAGAAGCAGATGTAGACTTCATGTTCCAGAGCTTCGATAACTATGAGCGTGAGAGCCAGCGTTTGATAGAAAAGGGCCTACCATTACCTGCCTACGAAATGGTCATGAAAGCCTCCCACGCTTTTAATTTGCTGGATGCCCGTCATGCCATTTCAGTGACAGAGCGTCAGCGATTTATTTTGAGGGTACGCACTTTGGCCAGAGCTGTAGCCAAAGCGTATTTTGACTCCAGATTAGCACTCGGCTTTCCACTGGCACCCAGGGCTCTCGCAGATGAATTAATACAACAGGCCACGGAGACTGAACAATGAGCGCAGATTTTTTAGTCGAAATTGGCACTGAAGAACTTCCACCCAAAGCATTACTCACACTGTCCAATGCCTTCCGTGATGAAATTCTTTCCCGATTAAAGGCAGAGCAACTGGTATTTGGTGAAGTGCAGACCTTTGCTGCGCCCCGCCGTCTGGCTGTCATGATTAAAGCCTTAGATGAACAAACACCCACTAAAGAAGTTGTAGCCTGGGGGCCGCCCATTAAAGTCGCCTTGGATGCTGACGGTAATCCCACTCGTGCTGCCGAGGCCTTTGCCAAGAAAAATGGTATCTCCCTCGATGAGCTGGCCAACAAAGTCGAAAATGATGGCAAACAGGACAAGCTGTGTCATCGTGCCACTGAACCAGGCCGCGCAACGACAGACCTTGTCGGCCCTATTGTTGAGGCTGCTCTTGCTGGACTGCCTATTCCCAAAAGAATGCGCTGGGGAGCGAACCGTGAAGAATTTGTTCGTCCGGTTCACTGGATAGTGATGTTGCTTGGTAGCCATGTGGTCAACACTCAGGTCATGGGACTGACGGCAGGTAATACCAGCCGAGGCCATCGCTTCCATAGCAACGGTGAAATCGTTATTCAGTCACCAACAAGCTACCAAGACGACCTTCGCTCCGCTTATGTCATCACTGATTTTTCTGAACGTCGTGAGTTAATTCGCCAAGGTGTTATAGCCGCTGCCGAAAAATCCGGTGGTATTGCCGTTATCAGTGATGCGCTACTCAACGAAGTAACCGCGCTAAACGAATGGCCTGTTCCGTTACTTGGCAGCTTTGAAGAGCGTTTTCTCGCTGTACCTGCGGAAGCTTTGGTTTCCTCTATGGCCGAGCACCAGAAATATTTCCATGTGGTGGATAGTAATAGCCAACTACTTCCTATGTTTATTACGGTTGCCAATATTGAGAGCAAAGATCCCGCGCAGGTGATTAATGGTAATGAAAGGGTCATCCGTCCACGGTTAGCCGATGCAGCCTTCTTTTATGAGACAGACCAAAAAACTACCCTCGAGGCTCGCCGGGAATCACTTAAGAATATTGTCTTCCAGGCTAAGCTGGGTTCTATTTTTGATAAAACAGAACGTGTAGCAAATTTGGCTGAACTTTTGGCCCCGATGACCGGCGCAGAACCATCATTGGCAAGAAGGGCTGCTGAATTAAGTAAGTCTGATTTGGTCAGTGAAATGGTCGGTGAGTTTGATGACTTACAGGGAACCATGGGGCGCTACTATGCCACCAATGATGGTGAGCACGCCGAAGTGGCTGAAGCCTTATTTGAGCAATACTTACCTCGCTTTGCTGGTGACTCAATCCCGACTACGCCCACAGGTGCTACTTTGGCACTGGCTGATCGCCTAGACACACTAGTGGGTATTTTTGCCATTGGTCAGCCGCCCACAGGCTCCAAGGATCCCTTTGCTCTTAGACGTGCCAGCCTTGGTGTCTTGAGAATTATCGTAGAGCGGGGTATCGACCTTGACCTTCAAGAGGTACTGTCTGATGCAACGGCTCAACATACCGGTTTAGACCTTAAATCAGACGCTATCGAGAACACGGTTAAGCAAGTACTTACTTACATGATAGAGCGCTTTAGAGCTTGGTATGAAGATGAAAACATCCCAACAGAAGTCTTCCAAGCTGTCGCTGCAAGACAGCTCAGCAACC
>JBALVP010000153.1:0-3572 GCA_036961395.1 Porticoccus sp. | reverse complement strand
AAGCAACGGCTGTAGCCTCACCGCCACCGATACAAATGCCAGCGACACCTTTCGTTTTATTATACGTCTGCATAGCAGACAATAAGGTCACAATAATACGCGCACCGGACGCACCAATTGGATGGCCCAAGGCACAAGCACCGCCATGAATATTGACCTTCTCATGGGGCAAGTCGAGTTCTTTCATCGTTGCCATGGTGACGGTGGCGAATGCTTCATTAATTTCGTATAGGTCAACCTCATCTTTTGACCAGCTCACCTTTTCCAGTAATTTCTGGATAGCTCCAACTGGGGCTGTGGTAAACCACTCAGGTTCATGAGAGTTGGTACTGTGAGCACAAACTTTCGCCAAAGGCTTTAGGCCCAACTCTTCGGCTACGGATAAACGTGTTAATACCAACGCAGCAGCACCATCACTGATGGAGCTTGAATTAGCAGCCGTCACAGAACCATCCTTTTTAAAGGCTGGCCTCATTTTAGGGATTTTCTCAGGGTTCCCTTTTCCCGGCTGCTCGTCCGTGTCGCATACAACATCACCACGACGGCTCTTTACCGTGAATGGAGTAATTTCATTCTCAAACTTACCTTCGGCAATTGCATTTTTGGCCCGCTCCAGGGAAGTGATCGCAAAAGCATCTTGCTCTTCACGAGTGAAACCGTATTTATCCACACACTGTTCAGCAAATAACCCCATGGCACCCATAGTGTAAGCATCTTCCAAACCATCCATCGTCATATGGTCAAAAATCTTTGAATCACCAAAACGATATCCACCACGGCCCTGAAGCATCAGGTAAGGCGCATTGGTCATGCTTTCCATGCCGCCAGCAACAGCAATATCCACATGCCCCAAAGACAAACTATCCCAAGCATTCATCGCGGCCTTCATGCCAGAGCCACACACTTTGTTCAATGTGGTCGCTCCAACACTAGTGGGCAAACCCGCACCCAGAGCGGCCTGCCGAGCAGGAGCCTGTCTCAGGCCCGCAGTTAAACAACAGCCCATATCAACAGAGCCAATTTTCTCTGGAGCAACACCTGCACGCTCCACAGCAGCTTTAATAGCGGCTGCACCTAGTTCTGTAGAAGGCACACCGTCGAATTGGCCTTGCATACTACCAATAGGGGTTCGCGCCATTCCGACAATTACAATTGGGTCAGACATAAATCTATCCTCTATTTGACCACTCTCAAGGAGGGTTTCTTACTAGTTTCACCAGAACCACCACCCTTAGGGGGGGCATCCGAGGGCGACACCGACTTAACCGGCGCTGGCCCTACAGGCTTTGGCCCACTGGAATCCTCTGGCTGAAAAACCATTCCTTGGCCATTTTCTCGGGCATAAATACCCATAACAGATTGGACTGGCAACCTAATCTCACTAGGCACCCCACCAAAACGAGTACTAAAAGAAATTTCTGTATTGTTCATCACTAGCCCGGTTATGGCTCGCGGCACAAGATTTAACACTATCTGCCCATCATCCACATGCTCCTGAGGAACTTCTACACCAGGATAAAAAGCGTCTACGGCCAAGTATGGCGTACACTCATTTTCGACAATCCAGTCGTAAAAAGCCCGAATCAAATACGGTCTGTTTGATGTCATTTTCATGTGGGTGGTATCAGCTCTCGTCTTTCCCGAGTGGCATTCTACAAAAAAAGGGACCTTATATGTCCCTTTTTTTATTACCAATCTATTGATCGAGATTAGGTCTACATTTCTTTTTCCAGCTCGGACAAGCTTTCCTGAAATGATTCTCGTTCAAACAATCGCTGCATGTAATCGTGCAACGGTTTAGTCTGGCGATTATTGGGAAGTTTAATACCCAAGCTGGACAACCGCCACAATATGGGCCCGAGACAACAGTCCACCAAAGTAAACTCTTCGCTCATAAAGTAAGGCAGCTCAGTAAAGATAGGGGCAATACTAACGAGACTATCCCTCAACTCTTTCCGCGCTTCTTCTGCACCCTTACCGTTCTGATCACTGAGAATTTTATCCACCTGAACACAGCAGTCTTTTTCAATCCGGTGCATAAACTGGCGACTTAAAGCCCTAGCTACCGGATAAACGGGTAACAATGGTGGGTGTGGAAATCGCTCGTCCAGATATTCCATCATCACTTTGGTTTCATACAACCCCAGATCCCGATCGACCAAGGTTGGCAAT
Organism: Porticoccus sp.; assembly: GCA_036961395.1. GTDB lineage: Bacteria > Pseudomonadota > Gammaproteobacteria > Pseudomonadales > Porticoccaceae > Porticoccus. Next base: position 1,400 of record JBALVP010000153.1, on the reverse strand, counting down.
GAAGCATAAGGATTTATCTCTAACACTTCTTCAGGTATTACCTTGCCATCGATACTTACGATGTCGACAGTAACCCCTTTTTCCGCCAAGACAATGCGAACCCGGTGACTATAGTGACAAGCCGGATCAGAATAAAATGTCATGGAAGATCGTTTTGCAACAACCCCCATATTGAATCCTCAAAATTGATGATGTGAAATTAGACGGGTGGCTGTTACCCAGCCACCCCCATAAAAATTAGTGAATATCTTTCCAGTATTCACGATTTAGCAACCATACCCAGATAAACAGAAAGGCAAGGAAGAGTAACGAATAGAGACCAATACGTTTACGGTCTTCAGCCATTGGCTCTGCAACATAGGTCAGGAAGTTCACCAAGTCAAAAACAGCCTCATCATACTCTTCTGGGGATAGACTGCCTTCTTTAACCAGACTGTAACGTCCACAATCATCTTCCAGAATTTCTTCACGGGTTAGCGGGTCACGTTTGACCCCACCGTTGTGAGCCAAGACAGGGCCAGGTGCACAAGCCTGCAGACCTTGAAGATCAAGCATTGCGTGGGGCATACCCACATCCTTGAACACCTTATTATTCACACCAACTGATCGGGTTGGGTCTACATAAAAATTACGTAAATAGGTGTACAGCCACTCTGGCGAGCGCGCACGAGCTACCAATGTCAAATCGGGGGGTGCTGCACCAAACCATTGCTTGGCATTGTCAGCCGGCATGGAGATATCCATCAAGCTGCCAATTTTCTGGTTGGCTAATACTAAGTTATCCATAGCCAAGCCCGCAGGAATTTTCAGGTCAGTTGCAACCCGCTCCCAACGAGAGTACTTGGCAGAGTGGCAACCCATGCAATAGTTCACAAACAACTGAGCACCATGCTGCAGGGATGGCTTATCGCCAAGGTCTGCCTCAAACGCATCACAGTGAATAGTGCCACAATCGAAGTTTGACTCAGAACCCACTGCTTTCAATGGTGCCCATGCTAGGAATAGTACAAACAAGAAGGCTAGTAGCGCTTTCCAGAAACCCATGCCACCGTCCATCGTCACTCGAGCTGGCTCAGGCTTAGTTTTCTCCCACTTAGTCCAAAATGGCATTGCCAGGAAAAACCCGAAATATAGAACAGCGCAGATTTGTGCCAAAAATGTTCTTTCTGGTGTCGGTGATTTAACACCAAGCACCCCAAGAATAATAAATGAGGCCGCGAATACCAGTACAGCTACTCGACTAAAGGTGCCCTTGTAGCGAATAGATTTTACTGGACTGCGATCTAACCATGGCAGCACAAACATAATCGCAATTGCCGCCCCCATCACCGCAAAGCCCGCAAGCTTATCTGGAACTGCCCTGAGCATTGAATAAAAAGGCGTGAAGTACCATACAGGCG
>JBALVP010000152.1:0-3596 GCA_036961395.1 Porticoccus sp. | reverse complement strand
AACCTGAATGAAAGGCTGGCCATGATAACTGAACTCAGTGTTAATGGAATAATTGAGCGTTATCTGAGCGATTCAACAAAGCCATCAAAAAATGGCTAACCCGTTAATTTAGTTAATATACCCCAGCCACCTCAAGGTACAAAAGGATCACAAACGGTGATCCTTTTGGGTTGCGAATCCGTTTTTTAATGACCGGCCAAGTCATTCCATTCAGGCAACAACACGATGCTATTGGGATTAAAGCCTTTGTCTTTGAAGGTATTAATCGTATCCAGCACTTTCTTATTTTTCAGATCCACCACCGTTATAGAGCCATCATTCATGCCGGGTAGATTTACAAATGCGTTTTGGATAAACGCATAACTACCGTCTTTCGTAAAAGCAACATGATGCGAGCCTTCCTGGCCGGGCAGCGTTTTGATCAGTTTCGGGGCTTTCAGATTTTGATCACTGATATCAAAAATATGCAGATGCCCAGGCTTGGCGGTTGAAACATACATGCGGCTACTGTTTTCACGGAAGTAAATCTCAAGAGGTACACTTGCGCCGCTACCGGAAAAATCGTAAGCCATTGCGACATCAAAATCGTCCTTATCCGGGTTCCAGGTAGCGGTCCACAAGCTGTTGCCAAACATATTAGTGATATAGGCAACCGGCGGGTTAGTGCCAGGAACAAATAATATTTCAACAGGGGCTTCACCAGAAGGAGAAGATTTGTTGGATACCTTGTGGTGAGAAAGCACTTTACCTGTACTGGCCTGAATCACGGTGATGGTTTCGCCAGGATCGCCCAGATCAGAAGCTCTCACCGTACTGGTTACCAGCAGCCGGTCAATGCTGCTATTGAGAGCGATACCATGGGGGTAAAGTTTCGGCATATCAATAAGCTTGGTAATTTCATCTGTTACTGCATTACCGACAATGACTTTGCTTGAACCCATACAGGTTGTATACCAGGTTTTATTATCTTCAGAGAAGATAGTGTCTTCACCAACCTGACAGCCAGCCATCACGAGTACCTTCGTACGATAAGGATTGCTTTTCATGTCAATAATACGCAGCTCAGACTTACCCAATGCAGTGACATAAGCTTTGCTGGCATCGCGATTAAAAAAGATATGGTGGGCAACCAAGTCTGGTGGCAGTGGGATATCCATCAGAATATTGCCATAGTTGGCAGACTCAGGATCAACATCAATGATCGCAATCCCTTCACGTCTATTTTGGGTAGCAAAAGGTAATTTCAGTTCTTTCAGATTGTCAGCCGGTTTTGATTCGTAGTTCAGCATTGCCAGAATTTCAGCACTGGCACTGAATGAGAATGCAATCAAAACGGAAAATAATAACGCCGTGATTGCTTGTAGAGGCTTCATTCTAAGCTCCTTGGTTATTACGTTGTTCATTATTGCGTTGTTAGTCTTTGTGCCTTTAGTTATTGCAAAAGGCTCGTAAGGAACGGTTGATATGATCACTAAGTCTAGCAGCCTACAGCTCATCGCTCGCTTTATTTGATACAACAGTCAATAGCGATATACCCTGAAGCAGCGGCTCATTCATGCTGTATATACTGTATCAGGAGGGGTTCAAAAATGATGGTCGATATGAGATTGATTTATAGAGCAATGAGCAACGCCACAGTGATCGTTTTCTTTGTGCTTTCTTCCGTATCAGCAGAAGAAAGTATCAACGATGCCGGAAAAAGCATCCAACAATTTGAGCTGCAAATCGAAGACCGACAAATAAAGGGGAAACTCAAGAAAATCAAGGTAACAGAAGATCAGTGGGTGGCACTGAAGTGGTATACCGATGAAACCGTCAACTTGCACCTGCACGGCTATGATATCAAGCAGACCGTTACGGTAGATGCTCCCGCGGTCATGGAATTTAGATCCAGGGCAACCGGTCGATTTCCGATAACCGCCCACGGATTTGGTGAACACCAGGATGAACACGGGACACACCATCATGCAGTACTGCTTTATCTTGAAGTTTATCCTAAATAACCTGTTCGCAACTAAACAGGTATTCATAACATCATTCGCCGTTATTCTGATGCTGCTCCCTGGCGCGGTATCAGCACACGGATTTGCACAGCGTTACGATCTTCCTGTACCTCTTATGTTGTATTTAATCGGCGCAGCAGCGACAGTCGCTGTATCTTTTGTCGTTATAGCCCTGTTCGTCCGACGCGGGATGCTGTTGTACCGCTACCCTTGCCTCAATTTGATGAAGCTGCCTGTTGTCCGCTTTTTGCCACATCCGATCCTGTTCGGTTTGCTACAGGCACTATCCATTGTTTTGTTCGTTTTAATCCTGACTGCCGGGTGGTTTGGCGTTCAAGACCCTTTCCAAAATATAGCGCCGACACTGGTCTGGGTTATTTGGTGGGTCGGGTTTGCCTATGTCTCTGGCTTGTTGGGCAATTTCTGGCCATTGGTGAATCCCTGGACAAACATTTTCACGCTTTTGCAATGGTTAGTTTGCCGATATAGCCGTCTATCGTCATTGTCTTTCAATGTTGCGCTACCCAGATGGGTAGGTGTGTGGCCGGCGGCTATGTTATTTGCGGCGTTTTCCTGGATTGAATTGATCTGGCGACACAGTGACGAGCCCGCAAATATTGCATCAATGGTGATGGGGTATTCGCTGCTAACATGGACTGGAATGGTACTGTTCGGCAAAGAGGCCTGGCTACAACGGGGAGAGGCTTTCACTCTCGTCTTTGGCTTGCTCGCTCGCTTCGCTCCGTCAGAATGGAATGATAAAGAACAAGACAGCCGCTGGCTTCTACGACCTTTTGGCGTGGGTCTTTTGGTCTCTCAGCCAGTATCTGCGTCATTGACCGTCTTTGTGGTGATGATGCTGTCAGTGGTCACTTTCGACGGGTTCATGGCAACTCCCTTATGGGCCAGTACCGTGCAATGGATCCTATATTCTGATTTTCTACGGCCTTTGCTTATTTTGTTGCAGCCAATATTTGGTGATGCGGTGGCCGTCATCATGTCGTTGGGGTTTGTTCTGTTTCCTGCTCTTTTTATCAGTGTTTATTATACGTTTTGTCTGTTAATGAGGCTGTTAACGGGGCCGGCATCCTCCCCTGGTATTAGCGAATTAGCCGGATACTTTGTCATGACGCTGATCCCTATTGCGCTGGCCTACCACCTTGCTCACTATATGTCATTCCTGCTCATTGTCGGGCAATACATCATTCCTTTGCTGTCCGACCCATTTGGCTTTGGCTGGGATTTATTCGGGACCAAACACTATTTTGTCGATATCGGCATCGTTAATGCGCGTTTCGTTTGGATAACCTCTGTCATTGCCATTGTGACAGGCCATATCTTTGCCGTGTTTTTATCCCATGTAATGGCACAACGGATATTCGATAATCAACGCCAGGCTTTATTGAGTCAGCTTCCAATGCTGGTGTTGATGGTGGGTTACACCATGGTCAGCTTATGGATTTTAGCTCAGCCTATTGTGGAGTGACTTTTCCTGATTTCACAAAATCGGTCTGAGCTGTTGATCCATATAATGCTGCAACCGTTGCGGCTTTGTTGAATCGCTCAGATAACGCTCAATTATTCCATTAACAC
>JBALVP010000151.1:0-3618 GCA_036961395.1 Porticoccus sp. | reverse complement strand
GATGTGAGGTGTTATCAAGATAATAACGTAAGTCTATGACTGAATTCATGAGAATTAGTGCATTTTTGGCTTAAAAATGCATCTGCTTCGAAAAGGTTGACGGCTTTTCTTGAAGCGTACGCGCCGATTCCGTAATCTGCGCTATGGACGTATGTATTGCCAGCGTTGGGAAATATTATGTGGAAAGTGCTAGGAAGTTGGGTAAATCGCTATTTTGGTGAAGAAGAGGCCGTTCTTCTGGCACTGTTGCTAGCGGTTGCCCTCGTGGTGGTGGCGACCATGGGTGAAATTATGGCGCCCTTTGTGGCGGCGCTCATTTTTGCTTTTTTACTGCAAGGTGGGGTTAATCGGCTAGAGCGATTGAAAGTGCCAAGGTTAGTCGCCGTGACGCTGGTTTTCCTGATGTTCATCGGTGCCTTTCTAGCTATTTTGATTATCCTTCTCCCCTTGATCGGGCGCCAAGCTGCAAACTTGGCTGGTGAGGTGCCTGCCATGGTCAAGCATTGGCAAGAGGTATTGCTGTTACTCCCCGATCAATACCCTCATCTTATTTCAGAGGATCAGTTACAAGAGCTGTTGGGGCAAGCATCACGTGAAGTGGCTGGTATGGCCGAACGGTTGGTGAGTTTTTCTTTCAGCACGTTCCCCAGTGTGGTGGCTATGATGGTCTATCTGGTATTAGTGCCGCTGTTAGTGTTCTTTATGCTCAAGGATAAGGATGAGTTGATGTCCTTGTTGTCCGGTCTGTTACCCCATCAGCGGCCGGTTATGTGGCAAATTTGGCACGAGATGGATATCCAGATGGCCAACTATGTACGTGGCAAGACGATTGAAATACTCTTGGTTGGCTTTGTCAGCTATGCAGCCTTTTTGATTATGGGGTTGAATTATGCAGCACTCCTGGCCTTATTGGTGGGGTTGTCCGTAGTGATTCCCTATATTGGCGCTGTAGTCGTCACCATCCCGGTGACCGTTGTTGCCTATTTTCAATGGGGGTGGGGCGGTGAATTGTTTTGGTTGGTGATGATCTACGGAATTATTCAGGGTTTGGACGGTAATGTTTTGGTTCCCCTGTTATTTTCCGAGGCTGTTAACCTGCATCCCATTGTTATTATCCTTGCCGTATTAGTGTTTGGTGGTCTTTGGGGATTCTGGGGTGTATTTTTTGCGATCCCCTTGGCGACCTTAGTGAAAGCACTTTATAACGCCTGGCCGAGAACTGATGTGCCCAATGCGGTGTCAGAGTAGATCTATAAAGGATTCCTCTAAAAATAAATGTATTTTTTCCAGGATTACAGCGTCAGCTCCATGCTCAAATTCTCTTGCACTTCTTGTTCATGGTAGATGTCCGCATGATGCTTTCTAGTGCTAACGAAAAAATCACTATTTTTAGAGGTGTCCTTAAGTAGTTTAATAACCGGGCTCTACAAAATAACCCTACAAATAAAAACGGAACCTCATGATTCCCATGAAAAGAATAGCAGTAGTTTTTGTCTACTTATTGATCGAAGTTCTTGGTGCCTCTCAGGCATTAGCGGCTCGTCCCTGTCATGGTAATCAGGTTACCGGTAGTGATCCGATAGCCCAGAGCGATTCGATTGTACGAAGTGATAGTGACCATTCGAAATATCGTTATCTGCGATTGCCCAATCAACTACAGGTCTTACTTGTTTCTGATAAGAAAGCTGACAAGGCTGTAGCGGCTTTGGATGTATTTGTTGGTAGCTCCCATGATCCAGTCCATCGACAGGGGCTTGCACACTTTTTAGAGCATATGTTGTTTTTGGGGACTGACCGGTACCCAGAGGCAGATGAATATCAGGCCTTCATCAGTCAGCATGGTGGGCGACATAATGCCTATACCTCCTTTGATCACACCAACTACTTTTTTGATATCAACCCTGGGGATCTTGAGCCAGCGCTGGATCGCTTTTCGCGATTCTTTGTGGCGCCCTTGTTTAATGCCGAGTATGTGGAGCGAGAGAAGAATGCCGTGCATTCTGAGTACAAAGCCAGAATAAAAAACGATTACCGTCGTCAGTTGAATGTTTTTAGTGAAGTAGTAAATGCCAAGCATCCTTCATCAAAATTCAGTGTTGGCAATTTGAATACTTTGGCCGATACAAAGGTAAGTACCGTTCGTGAGGACTTGGTTTCATTCTATCAGCAACATTATTCAGCTAATCGGATGACTCTGGTGGTGTTGGCTCCAAATTCACTGGATGAGCTTGAGTCGATGGTGCGACCGCGTTTTGAGGTGGTGCCTAACTCAGATAGCAAGCAACCAAAACATGGGCAGCCACTGTTTGAGAAGGGTCAGCTGCCATTGTTAGTGTCAGTCCAGCCAGTTCAAGAGCTTAGGGAGTTGTCGGTGACGATTCCGTTGCCAGCAGTACATGAATATTATCGACAAAAGCCGTTGGCGTATTTGGGTAACTTGATTGGACATGAGGGCAAAGGCAGTTTGTTGTCATTGCTTAAGGAAAATGGTTGGGCCGAAGGTCTGCGGGCTGGTGAAGGTCTTTCTGATCAGAGTGGAAGTTCATTTGATATTACTGTTGGGTTGACTCCTGATGGGTTATCGAACTGGCAGCAAGTGCTAGAGCTTGTTTTTCAGGAAATTGCACTGGTGGCAGAGCAGGGTTTGGCTGAGTGGCGTTACAGAGAGCAGGGTGCCTTGGTGGGTATACAATTTCGCCACAAAGAATTAGGCGACCCTGTGCACCGAACCAGTCAGCTGGCCAATCAGTTACATAGGTACCCCTACCAAGATGTGATGCGCGGCCCTTACCGCATGGATATGTTTGATTCTGACCTGATTGTAGAGATGTTGGGCTTGATGACGCCAGAGAACGCCCTTGTTACGTTGATGGCGCCAGAGGTTGATACTAATAAGGTTTCATCGCTCTATCAGGTGCCCTATAGCGTCATTTCGTTACCAAAAATAGCACTGGATGCCAGTGTGGAGGGGTTGCAGTTACCCAAGGCAAATAATTTTGTTCCAGATAATTTTGCACTTAATCATCCCGCTAAGCTTGGGTTGAAAGAGGGGGTGGAACCAGGGCCTCCAGAGTTGTTGGTGGATAAACCCGGGTACCGCTTGTGGAATTATTCTGATAGTCATTATCAGGTTCCCAAAGCTCAGTTTTATGTGGCCGTAAAAACGTCAGCTATTGATGATGCTCAGACAGCAGCCATGGCTGATCTCTATCTGAGTCTTGTGCGGGAAACGCTTAATGAATCCAGTTATGAGGCTTCGTTGGCTGGGTTGGGGTATGGCATCAATCGACGCCCTGATGGCGTAGGTTTTGTGGTTAATGGTTTTGATAACAAGTTGTCGGTTTTGGCAGAAGCAGTGGTGGGCGCCATGTTGAAACCTGAAATTTCTGATGAACTGGTGGGGCGCCTGAGGGCTGAGCTCATAAGAAAGTGGCGAAACAGTACCAAGGACACTCCCTACAAGCAGTTAATGCGTGAGGCGGGTTTGTTGCTCAGTATTACTGCCTGGCAGCCAGTACAGTTGGCTGATGCACTGGAGAAGTTTGATCGCAAAGTATTCGATCAATTTGTAGCGGGTTTGTATCGAGGGGCAACGCTTGAAATGTTGGCGAGCGGTAA
>JBALVP010000150.1:0-3697 GCA_036961395.1 Porticoccus sp. | reverse complement strand
TGTAAATCTTAGTAAGAAAATCCCCTCTGAAGTTGTCAGCACCGTCACCGGTATTGATGATTTAAGTCGTCTGGCAGACACCCTGGCGACTCATATGACCCTAAATGTTGAACAGAAGCAGGAAGTTCTGGAAATCCCAGAACTAAGAAGTAGATTAGAGCACTTGCTGGCATTGATGGGGTCTGAAATTGAGCTTTTTGAAGTAGAGCAGCGAATCCGCGGCCGTGTTAAAAAGCAAATGGAAAAAAGCCAGAAAGAGTATTACCTCAATGAACAGATGAAGGCCATCCAAAAAGAACTGGGTGAGGCGGAAGAGGGTGGCAATGATATTGAGCAGCTAGAGACCAAGATCAATGAAGCTGGTATGCCTAAGTATGCTCTGGACAAAGCTAAATCTGAGCTAAATAAGCTGAAAATGATGTCGCCGATGTCTGCCGAAGCTTCGGTGCTACGCGGTTACATTGACTGGATGGTTGGTGTGCCTTGGAAGAAGCGCTCCAGAGTTAAACATGATTTGGCTCGTGCTGAGAAAACGTTGAATGAAGATCACTACGGTCTTGAAGAGGTCAAAGAGCGCATCCTGGAATTCCTTGCTGTTCAGCAGCGCGTAAAGAAACTGAAAGGGCCGGTACTTTGTTTGGTTGGCCCGCCCGGTGTGGGTAAAACTTCTTTAGGTGAATCTATTGCCAAGGCTACGGGTCGCAAATATGTTCGCATGTCTTTGGGCGGTGTGCGTGACGAGGCAGAAATTCGTGGTCACCGTCGTACCTATATTGGCTCGCTACCTGGAAAGGTGATTCAGAAGCTAGCCAAGGCTGAGGTGAAAAACCCACTGTTTTTGCTGGATGAAATTGACAAGATGGGGATGGATCACCGAGGTGACCCAGCTTCAGCGATGCTTGAAGTGCTTGATCCTGAGCAAAATAATAGTTTTAACGACCACTACCTTGAAGTTGATTATGACCTTTCTGAGGTTATGTTTATTTGTACTGCTAACTCGATGAATATCCCTGGTCCTTTATTAGATAGGCTGGAAGTGATCCGTATCCCAGGTTATACCGAGGATGAAAAGGTTAATATTGCACTTAAATATCTGCTGCCAAAACAACGGAAGGCGAATGGGCTGAAGGCCGATGAGCTGGATGTTGATTCAGAGGCGATGCAGGATATTATTCGCTACTACACTCGAGAAGCGGGTGTTCGTGGCCTAGAGCGTGCATTGGCCAAGATTTGCCGAAAGGTCGTGACAAAGCATGTACGGGAAGGCGCTCAGGAGTTATATAAAGTGACACCAAGTAGCCTTGAGGATTTGTTGGGTGTTCGTAAATATGACTTTGGCAGAGCAGAGGAAGAAAGCCAGGTCGGCCAAGTGACAGGACTTGCCTGGACTCAAGTGGGCGGTGAATTACTGACCATTGAATCTTCAGCGGTACCGGGCAAGGGACAAGTAGTGAAAACTGGTTCGCTGGGTGACGTGATGCAGGAATCTATCCAAGCAGCATTGACGGTAGTAAGAAGTCGCGCTCAGGTTCTAGGTATTCATCGTGATTTTCAGCAGAATACTGATCTGCATATCCATGTGCCAGAAGGAGCAACACCAAAAGATGGCCCTAGTGCGGGCATTGCTATGTGTACAGCCTTTGTTTCTGTGCTGACGGGTATTCCCGTGCGTGCAGATGTGGCAATGACCGGAGAAATTACTCTCCGGGGGCAGGCATTAAAGATTGGTGGGTTGAAGGAAAAGTTACTGGCAGCTCACCGTGGCGGCATTCGCACCGTGATTATTCCTCATGAAAATGAACGGGACCTCAAGGAGATACCGGAGAATATTAAAGCAGATCTTGATATCCATCCGGTACGCTGGATTGATGAAGTTTTGGAGATTGCATTGCAAAAAAAACCAGAGCCATTGTCCGATGATGAATATGAACAGGTCGACGCAGAGAGCAAGAAAACAACCGGTGAGGCTGCAACCCGCATAAATACTCACTAAACTGCTTGACCGGGTTTCTGGGGATTGGTATAAAGTTCTCGTCATCGCATATACCGCTGCCTTTAGTTAAGTATCGTTCAGTTGTGTGTTGTAGGTGAATAGACTTAATCAAACATAATAAAAGGGGATTAATGTGAATAAATCTGAACTCGTTGATGCTATTGCTGATGCTGCTGACCTGTCAAAAGCCTCTGCTGGGCGTGCTCTTGATGCTGCTGTTGATGCAGTAGCCAATGCGCTGAGTAATGGTGATCAGGTATCTTTGGTTGGTTTTGGTACCTTTTCAGTAAAACATCGTGCTGCACGAGCTGGCCGTAATCCACAAACTGGTGCTGAAATCCAGATTAAAGCTGCAAATGTGCCCAGCTTTAAAGCCGGTAAAGCATTAAAAGACGCTGTTAATTAAGTGACAGTGCTTTTCGTTTGAGCTTTTCAAACAAAAAAAGGCGCATCTGCGATGCGCCTTTTTTTATATGACAATTTTAAATAGTTCTATCTAAGCCAAGAGAATTCTATGCTGCAGGACTTTCGTGACAACCTTCATGGTGTGGCCAAGGGTGTATTAATTGCCATCATCATTATTCCATTTGCATTATTTGGTGTAGATGCGATTTTTATCAGTGGCAGTGCCACTGAAGAGGCTGCCAATGTTAATGGTGAAACCATTACGGAGTTTCGCCTTCAGCAAGCGGTAGAAAATCAGAAACAACAATTTCTCAGCCGTTACAAAAATATTGACCCGGCTCTACTCACTGATGAGCAATTGCGGGCACCTGTGATGCAGCAGCTGATTCGCAAGAAAGTCGTAGAGCAAACTGCCATTGATCAGGGTATGGGTGTTTCTTCGCGAACAATATACGACCTGTTGTTGGATGTGCCTGAGTTTACAACAGATGGTAAGTTCGATACCGATCGTTATAATTTTGCCTTAAGGCAGATGGGCTTTACGCCTACATCGTATAGTAAGCTCCTCAGTTCAGAGCTGTTATTCAATCAATTCCTTCAGGGTGTGGCGGTCACCGGATTTTCCACAGAACAAGAGCTAACCTTGTTGGCGGGTATGACCGAACAGACCCGTGATTTCTACTATCTGACACTCCCGGTTGCACCGTTATTGGATTCAGCCGTGGTGTCTGAAGAAGACATCAATACGTATTACACCAGTCATTCCGATCAGTTTATGACGAAAGAACAATTGGTGGTTGAATATATCGAATTACAGCCCTCAGACTTAGCGGGTGAGGTCTCTGTTGATGATGAGATGGTAGAGGAGGCCTACCAAGCCAGAGTGGCAGAAGCCGCGTCTAAGCAATCTCGACATGTGGCACATATTCTGTTGGAAAAACAGGATGATGGAAGCCATCTGAGAAAAATAGCCATCATTCAGGAAAAGCTCAAAGGCGGAGGGGGTTTTACTGCGCTGGCTCAAGAGTTTTCGGAAGACTACATTACGGCAGAACAAGGGGGCGACCTCGGATTCACACAGACAGGTGATCTACCTGACTCGCTTGAATTAGCATTGAATAAACTTTCTGTGGGCGATGTGTCGGATGTTGTGGAGAGTGATGCCGGTGTGCATATTCTCAAATTTATTGCAGAAAAAGTTGCAGATGTGCCAAGTCGTGATGTGCTTGAACCGTCAATTCGTGCTGAATTGGAGCTTCAATTAGCTCAGGAGCTGATGCCTGAGCGAATCGAAACACT
>JBALVP010000014.1:11298-19167 GCA_036961395.1 Porticoccus sp. | reverse complement strand
GGCGAGGCTTCTTATCATCGTCCGCCTCATCAACAACTGCCTTCATCAAGTCTTCATTTTTACGCTTGGCTGCTTTGACCGCACCACGCTTTTTCGGCTTTTTAGGTTTTTCTTCTGCATCAACAGCAGCAGCCTCATCCACCTTCGTATACGTTTTCTCATGCTTGGTGGTAGGGGTTTCAACAGGGGCAGGAGGCGTAGGCTCCACGGGCACCTGAGGAATAGCTTCTTCTTTCTGCCGATCTTCCTCAGCTTTGAGGCTCGCATCTTCTTCAGCCTTGCGACGTGTTTCAATCGCAGTCTGTCGCTGCAACTCCACATCATCAGTACGAGATGTTGTTATTTCTACCGGAGCACTTTCAACAACCGGCTCTTCAGCATCCACCTGGCTACCCAGCTCTTCCTCACTGCGCTTCACATAGGTACGTTTTTTACGAACCTCAACATTGACCGTTTTACGGCCAGCACCCGTTTTGAGCGTGCTAACTGTTTTACGCTTAAGAGTAATTTGCTTTGGCTCACGCGATGCTTCACCGTGCAAGCCTTTTAAATAGGCCAGCAACTTCTGTTTTTCTTCATCATCGACAGTCGCATCAGCAGAATTATGTGATAAACCCGCTTCCTGCATTTGACTCAGCAGGCGGTCAACGGATGCCCCAACAACTTTGGCAAGTTCGCTTACAGTAACTTCAGCCATCAGTATTCCTCGATTTTTCGCCTTCGTATTTAATTGTTGTCACCTTCTTCGGCAAACCAAGGTGCACGGGCTGTCATAATCAATTCAGCCGCACGCACTTCGTCAATGGTGTCGATATCCAGCAAGTCATCAACCGCTTGCTCTGCCAAGTCTTCCATAGTGACAATACCATGAGCGGCCAACACCCGGGCCAGCTCCTCGTCCATGCCATCCATGGTCAGCAAATCTTCTGCTGGCTCGGCAATACTCTCTTCAGAGGCCAAGGCCATAGTTAGCAGTGCATCCTTAGCCCGGGCACGCAAGGCTTCGGCTATATCTTCATCAAACCCATCAATACCCGCCATTTCTTCAAGAGGAACATAAGCCACCTCTTCAATAGAAGTGAAACCTTCTTCAACTAGGACGGCTGCGACATCTTCGTCCACATCTAGTTTGTTCTCGAAGATTTCGACCAGATGAGTCGATTCTTCCTGCTGCTTACCTTCAGCTTCATCGATACTCATGACATTAATTTTCCAGCCAGTCAGCTCCGTGGCCAGACGAACATTTTGGCCATTTCGGCCAATCGCCATCGCCAGCGAGCCCTCTGCCACAGCCACGTCCATCGAACGAGTATCTTCATCAACAACAATGGATTCCACTTCTGCCGGAGCCATAGCATTAATGACCAGCTGGGCAGGATTGTCATCCCAGAGCACAATATCGATACGCTCGCCATCCAGCTCATTAGAGACAGCTTGTACACGAGCACCACGCATGCCAACACAGGCACCTACGGGATCAATACGTCCGTCATTCGTTTTCACGGCAATCTTGGCCCGTGATCCATGATCACGAGCACTGCCCCGTATTTCAATAACTTCCTCTGCAATTTCGGGCACTTCAATCCGGAAGAGCTCGATTAACATCTCGTTACATTTTCGACTTAAAAATAACTGAGGGCCTCGATTTTCAGGGTTGATCTCCTTCAAAACCGCTCGCACCCGATCATTGATACGAAAGACCTCTCGGCCCACCAATTCTTCACGGGTCATCATCGCTTCAGCATTGTTGCCTAAGTCCACAATAATATTATCGCGGGTCACTTTCTTGACCGTACCACTAACAAGCTCACCGATCTGATCACGATACTGATCAACTACCAGGGCGCGCTCAGCCTCACGAACCTTCTGAACAATAACTTGCTTAGCTGTTTGTGCGGCGATTCGACCAAAACCAATGTTTTCCACCGATTCTTCGTAGGTGTCACCGGCCTTGAGTGCTGCATCTTTTTCATGGGCTTCCTCCAGCGTAAACTGGGTACCAAGCTCTGCCAGGGTGTCATCATCAACAACATCCCACCAGCGAAAAGAGTCGTAACCACCCGTATCACGGTCAATCGCCACACGAATGTTGGCATCCTCGTCATAACGCTTCTTGGTTGCCGTAGCCAGTGCCTGTTCGATGGCCTCGAATATAACGTCCGGGGCAACGCCCTTTTCATTAGAAACTGCTTCCACCACCATCAAAATTTCTTTATTCATTTGTCAGCCTCGCAATCGCCCTCAAAACCTGGGAACGATATTCGCCTTTTCAATACTGTCTATGGGAAAGAGGAACTCATGGTCATCAACAACCAATAAAACATCCTCTCCCTCTACACCGCTCAGACGGCCCTTAAAGTTCCGCCTTCCCTCGTAGGGGAAACGTAGCCGTAAGGCAACATCGTCATCTACATACATCTCAAACTGGGCAAGAGTATACAGCGGCCTGTCCAGCCCCGGAGAAGAAACCTCAAGGGTATACTCTCCACTGATCAGGTCTTCTACATCCATCAGACTACCGACTTGACGACTAATTTTTGCACAGTCCTCAACCCCAACAACACCTTCATCACGATCAATATAGATACGCAACATGGCACTACGGCCCGACGACAAATACTCCAACCCCCAAAACTCACAACCCATGGCTTCAACCACCGGTAGGATTAACGCTTTGAGTATTTCCTGTCTTGTTGCCACAGTAATTTCCAGTAATCCCAATCAAAAAATGGGCACTAGGCCCACTTCCATGGCGGCTTGAGCCACCTAACAAAAAGCCCCTAAAAAGGGGCTTTTCGAACGCGCATTTTACCAGCGCATTGATATTGACTGATAACCTGTCAACACCCAAATTTGGTAGCGGGGGCAGGATTTGAACCTACGACCTTCGGGTTATGAGCCCGACGAGCTACCAGGCTGCTCCACCCCGCAACAAATCATTTTGACGTCCCAGTCAAGGAGAAGTTTAACCTCCGATACCCACCGGATCATAACTCCCGGCTTTGCCCTCCAATAGCTCCTACGGGGCTACTTCAAGGGCCGAGGATTATAGGTCTGCCCCCCACCTTGGTCAAGGATAATTACTCAATATTTAGCGCCTTTTTCACGAACAAAGAGACGGCAACCCTTTCCTCCTTTATTTGTCTCTGATTACAACGCCACATCATGCTCATATTCGCTATTTAGACTTAAGAAAGGCGATATGAGCTAAGGCAAAAATATGCAAAAAACAGATGACGAAAACCTTATTCGTAAAAAACTTTTCAACGACAAATGGAAGTTCGCCTCAAGACTCACCGAGTCGATACCACAGGCGGAGGAGATAACTCTGAACAACAATGGAACGCTCTACGCATTGAGCGAATCTATTTGTTTTACAGGTTTCACTTCAACAGATAAATAGACACAAAAAAAGCCCCAATTTATGGGGCTTTTTTTGTACGCTCAGCTAGCCGAGACTGCAATAACGTTACAACAATATAATGGTGCCCAAGGCCGGACTTGAACCGGCACGGCTTTCGCCACTACCCCCTCAAGATAGCGTGTCTACCAATTCCACCACTTGGGCAATAATTTGTTTTCTACTCGGCACCAGTCGAGGGCATTTCCTGACCAGGCTCGGTCATGTCCTCTTCCAGCACAGGAATATCATCGGTAACTGCAGCAGTCGTTTCTACCTCTGGAACCGCTGACTCCAGTGACTGCTGAACCGCTTCCAGTTCTGGAAGAATCGCATCACCAACCTTGGCGGTATCTTTAGCGATAACCGCCAAACCAAAGCTAGTAACGAAGAAGACTGTCGCTAAAATTCCGGTAGCCTTGCTAAAGAAGTTCCAGCCACCAGCACTACCTAGCACTGTCTGTGATGCACCAGAACCAAAAGATGCACCAGCTTCAGCGCCCTTACCTTGCTGCAGCAAAATCATGCCAATAATGGCCAATGCTGTAAGCAGGTGAACAATAAGTATGATTTTTTCCATTTGCTTAATTCAGCCAATCAATAGTTAACAATCATTATGCCAGCTCGATTTACGCCAGCTTACAAATCTCGTTGAATTCCTTCGCATCTAGCGAAGCGCCTCCGACTAATGCGCCATCAACATCTGGCTGCAAAAACAACTCAGCCGCATTGGAGGCCTTAACACTACCACCATACAAGATACGAGTACCGGCACCAGAACCGCCTAACTGCTGACGAATAGCCTGGTGAACTACTTGTGCCTGTTCAGCGCTGGCAGTTCTACCCGTGCCTATCGCCCAGACTGGCTCGTAGGCAATCACGGCATTACAAACGGCATCTAAACCACTGCTATTTATCACCGCATCAACCTGAGCAACAATAACATCCAGAGTTTCACCCTGCTCTCGCTGCTCAAGCGTCTCACCAACACAGAGCACGGGTATCAAACCACCCGCCTGAGCTGCGGAAAACTTCTCCGCAACTTGCTGATTCGTTTCACCATAAATACTGCGCCGCTCGGAGTGACCAACGATCACATATCGACACCCAGCTTCACGCAGCATTTCACCAGACACTTCTCCAGTGAAAGCTCCAGAATAGTGCTCGGAAACGTTCTGAGCTCCAACTGAAATATCAGAGCCCTCGATTCCTGCAACTACCACCGGTATGTATACAAAGGGCGGAAAAATAGCTACTTCTGCCTCACTGCAAACTTCAAGCAGACCGGTAATCAGAGCGGCAATCGATTTATGATCGCCATTCATTTTCCAGTTGCCTGCCACCAGCGGATGACGCATACCTTATGTTTTCCCGGCCCCGAAAAAGGGGCGCAATCTTAGCTGAGTTGCCCACAACATACAATAAGCGGAAAGAGCAAAATCTAGCACTAACCAGCGCATGGCGCCTTAGCCTACTTCACCGCCCACTTCACGCTCAACCACATCTGCCACCTGGCGTACCAGCTTGCTAACCAGAGTAGCATCTTCGGCTTCCACCATGACTCTCACCAGAGGCTCTGTGCCTGAAGGCCTCAATAACACACGACCACTATCCTGAAGCTCATCCTCGGCAGAGGCTACAGCCTGCTGAATAACAGGGAAGTCATCGAGGTTAAATTTTTGCTTGATCCGAACATTAATCATACTCTGAGGGTATTTTTTCATACCTTTTTTGAGTGTGTTTAATGGCGCACCCGTTTCCCGCATGGCATTCAGTACCTGCAAAGCAGCGACGACACCATCACCCGTGGTGGTCAGATCACTACAGATGATATGCCCAGAACTTTCACCACCAAGCTGCCACTCATTTTCTCGCAGGGCTTCAATGACGTATCTGTCACCTACATTGGTTCGCACAAAAGGAATCCCCAATTCACGTAGGGAGATTTCCATCCCAAAATTACTCATCAAAGTCCCAGCCACACCACTACACCCGCCCTGCTGATGACGGTGCTTGGCAATAACAAAGAGCAATTCATCGCCATCAACGGTATGGCCTTTGTGATCAACAAATAATACCCGGTCACCATCCCCGTCGAGAGCAATGCCCATATCAGCGCCCTTGCTGACAACGGCATCCTGCAGCAGCGCTGGCTGTGTCGACCCGCAGTTTTCATTGATATTAAAACCATCGGGCTCAACGGCCATTTCCACCACATCGGCACCCAGTTCTCGAAAGACATTAGGCGCAGTGTGATAGGTTGCACCATTGGCGCAATCCACGACTATTTTCAGGCCCTCCAAACTACTCCCTGATGGCAACGTCCCCTTACAAAATTCAATATACCGCCCAACAGCATCAGTCACTCGGTGAGCTTTTCCCAGCTTGCTAGACTCTTCTGTCACCAGATCATTCTGTAAATAGCGCTCTATATCCTCTTCCACATCGTCGGGCAGCTTAAAGCCGTCCCCGCCAAAGAATTTGATGCCATTGTCATAATAAGGATTATGGGAAGCACTAATCACAATGCCAGCCTGAGCACGAAAGGTTCGGGTAAGATAGGCGATAGCCGGTGTCGGCATCGGGCCAAGCAGCGCAACATCAACACCTGCGGCGATTAACCCAGCCTGTAGCGCCGACTCAAACATATAACCGGAAACCCGAGTATCTTTTCCCATCAAAATCAGCTTGCGGCCTTTTGTTCGCTCACCGAATACTTTGCCCGCCGCCCAACCGAGCTTCAGTACAAAGTCCGCAGTAATGGGGGTAGTACCAACACGTCCACGAATCCCATCTGTACCAAAAAAACGTCTACCCATTTCCCTTTCCCTCAACAGCATTCATTATTTTCAATGCATCTACCGTAGCCGCCACATCATGGACTCGAAGAACCCCAACCCCTTGCTGGGCAGCCAACATGGCCAATGCCACACTACCAATCATTCGCTGATTAACCGGCTTATCGAGAATCGCACCAATCATGGATTTTCGTGACACCCCCACTAACAGAGGGAAACCCAAGGAACCCAATTCGGGCAAAGCACGAAACAGTGATAGATTGTGCGCCAGAGTTTTGCCAAAACCAAATCCTGGGTCTAGCAAAATATTGTGTCGGGCTATCCCTGCTTGCTCACAGGCATCCACCCGCGTCAGAAGAAACGCTCTAACTTCTTTTTCCACGTCCTCGTAGTGGGGATCATTCTGCATAGCCTCTGGTTCTCCAGCCATATGCATCAGGCAAACAGGAAGTCCTGTAGAGGCTGCGGCAGCCAAAGCACCTGGACGCTGCAAGGCTCGAACATCATTAATCATGGCCGCTCCAGCACCAGCAGACTCCTGGATAACTATTGGAGTACTGGTATCCACTGAAACCGGCACATCAAAATTCTCGGCAATACCCTCGATGATGGGTACGACTCTGTCCAACTCCTCACCAGCAGTTACCGGCACTGAATTCGGACGAGTTGACTCCCCTCCCACATCGATAATATCTGCGCCCTCTGCTATAAGGGTTTCAACACGCTCCAGTACCAGCGACATATCCAGACAACCACTATTCCCATACAGCTGCCCACCATCTGAAAAGGAATCCGGCGTGGTATTAAGCACCGCCATAATGCGAGGAGAAGAAAGGTCGAGCCGGTACTGACCGAGGTTCATCTATAATCCTGAAAGATGGGCAAGTCGGGTGCTGCCATTCTTGAAAATAAGACACCCCCGACACAGTGGCCGGAGGAGTAGAGGGCGTTATCAGTGCTCTTCGGCAGGACCACCCACGGTGTCCCTATCATCATCAGCATCATTTTCCTGGCCATCAGGACGACCACCAAAATCTTCATCATGCCAGTCGTGGGGTGGACGTACAGGTTTTCGGGCCATCAAATCATCTACCTGGTCTGAATCAATCGTTTCATACTCCATCAAAGCATCTTTCATGGCATGAAGAATATCCATGTTATCTTTCAAAATTTGCTCTGATCGCCCATAGCATTCATCTAACGTCCGGCGAACTTCGATATCAAGCTCTCTAGCAGTATCGCTAGAATAAGTAAGCTGCCCGGTACCTGGCATTTGCCCTTCATCTTCACCATAGAGAACAGGTCCCATTTTGTCAGACAAACCCCAACGTCCAACCATATTACGAGCCATCTGTGTAGCACGCTCAATATCATTAGAAGCACCCGTGGTCACGCCATCCTCGCCATGAATGAGCTCCTCTGCAATTCGGCCACCAAACAAACTACACAGCTGGCTTTCTAGCTGACGCTTGCTGAGACTGTACTTATCTTCCTCGGGCAAGAATTGGGTAACGCCTAACGCCCTCCCCCGGGGAATAATAGAAACTTTGTGCACCGGATCATGCTCGGGCACCAACCGACCAATAATCGCATGCCCTGCTTCATGGTAAGCAGTATTTTCCTTTTCTTTCTCAGACATCACCATGGAACGACGCTCAGCACCCATCATGA
>JBALVP010000014.1:0-11288 GCA_036961395.1 Porticoccus sp. | reverse complement strand
GCTTGTTTGCCCTAGCAGCAAATAATGAGGCCTCATTAATCAGGTTAGCCAAGTCGGCACCTGAGAATCCTGGTGTACCTCTGGCAACAATACCGAGGTCGACCTTGTCATCCAGAGGTACTTTACGCACATGAACTTTAAGAATTTGCTCACGACCACGAATATCAGGTAACCCAACATACACCTGTCGATCAAAACGACCGGGGCGCAGCAGCGCCTTATCCAGCACATCGGGACGGTTAGTCGCTGCAATGACAATAACGCCTTCATTGCCTTCAAAACCGTCCATTTCTACCAGTAACTGGTTGAGGGTTTGTTCACGCTCATCGTTACCACCACCATAGCCACCACCACGGGTGCGACCTACAGCATCAATTTCATCGATAAAGATAATGCAGGGAGCCTGCTTTTTAGCCTGTTCGAACATATCTCTAACACGGGATGCCCCCACACCCACAAACATTTCCACAAAATCTGAACCGGAAATCGAGAAGAATGGCACCTTGGCCTCACCAGCAATAGCCTTAGCCAACAAAGTTTTACCGGTACCAGGAGGGCCCACCATCAGTACACCTTGGGGAATACGACCTCCAAGACGCTGAAAACGGGAGGGGTCACGCAAGAAATCTACAAGCTCATGAACATCTTCTTTTGCCTCGTCGACACCAGCCACATCAGCAAATGTTGTATTGATTTGATCTTCGCCCAGCAGCCTAGCTTTGCTTTTACCAAATGCCATAGGGCCACCGCGGCCACCCCCACCCCCACCCTGCATCTGACGCATAAAGAACATGAAGATGGCTAGAATTAACAATATAGGGAAAGCAGCGACTAACAATTGAGTCCACAGGCTCTGTGGTTCAGGCTCACGACCTTCAACATTGACATTATTATTGAGCAGGTCTGCCATTAAACCTGTATCGGGCACATCTGGGCGAGTTGTTTTAAATGTGCTGCCATCTGCGCGACTCGCCTCGACCGTAAGCCCCTCAAGAACCACACTATCAATACGACCCGTTTGCACTTCCTCAATAAAGGAAGAATAGCTAACATTCTTTTCCTCAACCGTTGGGCTAAAATTCTGAAATACAGTCAGCAACACTGCTGCAATAATCAGCCACAACACAAGATTTTTTGCCATGTCGTTCAAGTAACCATCCTCGTCTGAAACACTACCGACTACCGGTAACTGTAATGCTGGGTTATCGCCATGATAAACCCCATTAAATTAATTTAGCCCTGACTCTTCAGCCCCTTAGCCACCAGATAAACCTCTCGTGAACGAGGCCTCGACGCATCGGGTTTGCGCGTGACCACACGCTCAAATTTACCTCTCACCTGATGAAGAAACTCATCAAAACCTTCTCCATGGAACACTTTGGCAACAAAATCGCCACCAGGTTTCAATATCTGACAAGCCAAATCCAGTGCCAGCTCGACTAAATATATCGCCTTGGGCTGATCTACAGCCTTCATACCACTCATATTGGGGGCCATATCCGAAATTACAAGGTCTGCAAGGTCGCCACCAAGGACATTAAGAATGTCATGGAGCACCGACTCTTCGGTGAAGTCACCTTGGACAAAATCTACGTCAGCAATACTATCCATGGGCAATATATCTGACGCCACAACACGCCCTTTATCACCCACCAACTTTACCGCCACCTGCGACCAACCACCAGGTGCTGCGCCCAAATCTACCACCGTCATACAGGGCCTAAACAAACGATCCTTATTATCCAACTCTATGAGTTTATAGCTGGCACGTGAACGATAGCCCTCCTGCTGTGAGCGCTTCACATATTGATCACTATTGTGTTCCTGCAACCAACGCTGGCTACTTTTTGAACGACCCATACTCACCTATTTATTTGAAAGCCCATCGAGCACCCAGCAATACAAATTTTAACCTGTTACTCTTTTGAACCACAGCTAAATTAGCTTACACCCAGCAATTATACGTGTCTCAGGCAAATATTAGCGCACTGCTTCCTTATTCAGGATAGAATATGCGCCGCTTTGAACGGACCGCTATTCTATGACACTTTCCAATAATGACAAAAAACATCTACGACGCTTGGGCCACAATTTAAATCCAGTGGTAACGGTTGCCGGAAACGGCTTAAGCGACAATGTACTGACTGAAATTGATCGGGCACTCAATGATCACGAACTGATCAAAGTAAAGTTGGCCGTGGGTGATAATGAAGCCAAACAACAAACCATTAGCGCTATTTGCGAGAAACTTAGCACTGAAGTCGTACAATCCATTGGGCACGTCGTATTACTACTAAGAAAGGCTGAAAAACCTAATCCTCGACTATCGAACTTGCTTCGATAAACCGAACGGCAAGCACAACAGCATAATTTTTAAAACTAGCGATATTGGAATACTTGGCACAGAAGGTAACACCCTAGGAAGAAGCTGACACCTGCTCTCTCAAGCGAGAAACAACCTTCTCATAAAATTCAGGAAAACTGGCCAGCAAAGGCATAACTGTATCGGTATTCCCCGCCTTGCACTCAACCTTCAACCGCTTAAACATTTCACCCAAACCTACGGCTCCCACATTCAGACTGCTCGATTTCATGGTATGAGCCACACCCAAAGGCTACCTCGCGTGCCAGTAATATTTAAATTGGTACGAACAAAAACCATGACAAATGTCATGGTTTCATACCGAAAGCACACTATATCTCCTGACCTCTAGAGATACTTAACATCATCCACTTCATATTCGATGTCTCCGGAGGGTGCTTTAACCACCACCTCGTCACCAATCTCTTTGCCAATCAATGCTCTTGCAATAGGGGACTGATAAGAAATTTTATTGGCTTTTACATCTGACTCATCATCACCAACAATTTTGTAGGTCACAGTTTCATCTGTTTCCAAATTGATAATATTAACGGTGCAACCAAAAATAACCTTATCACCTTCATCCATCGCCTTAATATCAATAATTTGAGAATGACTGAGCTTGCCTTCAATATCTTGGATACGGCCTTCGGCAAACCCCTGCTGTTCACGAGCAGCGTGATATTCAGCATTTTCCTTGAGATCACCATGTGCTCGGGCTTCTGCAATTGCATCCACAATTCTTGGACGCTCTACTTTTTTAAGGTGATCCAGCTCTTGGCGAAGACTTTTCGCCCCTTCCACAGTCATAGGTATCTTTTGCATCAGTTGTTCCTCCGATGAAGGTCCTGAAGACGGTTAACCTTAATATCACCCGTCTGCTTGAGCGCCATACAAACCGCCTCACCACCAGCCAACGTGGTTGTATAGTAGACACCATGCTGCTCAGCACTGGAGCGAATCGTGGCAGAATCTGCAATCGCTTGACGCCCCTCAGTAGTATTAACAATCAAGTCAATTTTATCGTTCTTTATCATATCGACAATATGAGGGCGGCCCTCTTGAACCTTATTGACCGTGTCTACGACACAACCAGCTTCCTGTAACACCTTAGCCGTACCTTCAGTGGCCACCAACGTAAAGCCCGTAGCAATCAGGCTTTTTGCCACACTAGCAATACCCGCCTTATCCGGCTCACGAACACTGAGAAACGCAGTACCAGAAGTCGGGATCGGATCGCTAGCACCCAGCTCAGCCTTGGCATAGGCCTCGGCAAAGGTGTCACCGGTACCCATCACCTCACCGGTAGATTTCATTTCAGGGCCAAGAATGGGGTCAATACCGGGGAATTTATTGAAGGGTAATACCGCCTCTTTAACACTAAAGAAACTGGGCACAACCTCTTCAGTAAAACCCTGCTCTTCCAAAGTCATGCCGGCCATACAACGAGCAGCCACCTTGGCTAATGAGACTCCAATACATTTGGAGACAAAAGGTACTGTACGGGAGGCTCTAGGATTCACTTCAATCACATAGATTTTTTCATCCTGCCAGGCCAATTGAACATTCATCAAGCCTATTACTTTTAGCTCAACAGCCATGGCTTTTACCACAGCACGCATTTCATCTTGTACATCTTCCGGCAGGCTGTAGGGCGGTAGTGCGCAGGCAGAATCACCCGAGTGAATACCGGCTTGCTCGATATGCTGCATGATTGCGCCAATCACTACATCCTTACCATCTGACACTGCGTCAATATCTACTTCAACCGCTGAAGAAAGAAAGTAGTCCAGCAAAACCGGCGCATCGTCAGATACCTGAACTGCTTCGCGCATATAACGCGCCAACTCTTCTTCCTTATACACAATTTCCATAGCCCTGCCACCCAACACATAGGAGGGACGAACCACCAATGGGTAACCAATACCTGCTGCTGCATCCACCGCCTCTTCTGCGGAACGGACAATGGCGTTAGGTGGCTGCAACAAATCCAACTTATGAATCATTTGCTGGAAACGTTCGCGATCTTCCGCCCGATCAATAGCATCCGGTGTGGTACCGATAATCGGCACTCCCTCTGCCTCTAGAGCGCGTGCTAATTTCAATGGCGTCTGACCACCGAATTGAACAATTACACCCTTGGGCTTCTCTACCTCAACGATTTCCAACACATCTTCCAGTGTCACCGGATCGAAATACAAACGGTCAGAGGTATCGTAATCAGTGGATACTGTTTCAGGGTTACAGTTAACCATAATGGCTTCATAGCCATCTTCACGCATGGCTAATGCCGCATGCACACAACAGTAATCAAACTCAATGCCCTGACCAATACGATTGGGACCACCGCCCAGCACAAGAATTTTATCTCGACCAGAGGGTTGGGACTCACACTCCTGCTCATAAGTAGAATACATGTAAGCGGTCGCTGTTGAGAATTCAGCTGCACATGTATCCACACGCTTGAACACGGGCCGGATATTGATGGAATGACGCGTATCTCTAACCCTTTTCTCTTCAGTCTTTAACAGATCAGCCAATCGCTTGTCAGAAAATCCTTTACGCTTAAGACGAAATAGTCGATCTGCAGAAAGTCTGTATAACGACTCATCGGCCAGACGAATTTCATCAAGAATAATGTCTTCTATCTGTACTAGAAACCAAGGGTCAATGGCAGTAAGGTTAAAGACGTCTTCAACGGATAAACCCGCACGGAAAGCATCACCCACATACCAAATTCGTTCAGCCCCCGGTTCTCTTAACTGCTGACGCAGCTCAACCAAGCCCTCTTCCGTCTCAACATCGACTTGAGGTTCAAAACCAGAAGAACCAACTTCTAACCCCCGGAGAGCTTTCTGAAGCGACTCCTGGAACGTACGACCAATGGCCATCACCTCACCCACTGACTTCATTTGAGTGGTCAGTTTGGCATTGGCTTGGTTAAATTTCTCAAAAGCAAAGCGGGGGAGCTTGGTAACAACGTAATCAATACTGGGCTCAAAGGAAGCCGGTGTCGCGCCACCGGTAATATCATTCTGCAACTCATCAAGGGTGTAACCCACAGCCAATTTTGCCGCTACTTTCGCAATAGGAAAACCGGTAGCCTTGGATGCCAGCGCCGAAGAACGAGATACTCGAGGGTTCATCTCAATCACTACGAGCCTGCCGTCTTCCGGATTCACCGCAAACTGAACATTGGAACCACCCGTTTCAACACCAATTTCTCGCAACACCGCAATCGAGGCGTTACGCATGATCTGATATTCTTTATCCGTCAGGGTTTGAGCGGGAGCCACGGTAATAGAGTCACCGGTATGCACCCCCATTGGATCAACGTTTTCAATGGAACAGATAATAATGCAGTTATCATTTTTATCTCGCACCACCTCCATCTCGTACTCTTTCCAGCCGATCAGGGACTCATCGATCAACAACTCACTTGTCGGCGACAGATCAAGCCCACGCTGGCAGATCTCAACAAACTCTTCACGGTTGTAGGCAATACCGCCACCGGAACCACCCATGGTGAACGAGGGGCGGATAATACAGGGGTAGCCAAAACGATCGGGGACCTGAAGCGCCTCTTCCAGACTATGCACAATGACAGCCTGCGCCGTTTCCAGGCCAATCTTTTTCATCGCCTTATCAAAACGGCTACGGTCTTCGGCTTTATCAATAGCATCGGCATCGGCGCCAATCATATCGACACCAAATTTTTCCAACACACCTTCTCGCGCTAAATCCAACGCACAATTCAAGGCAGTCTGGCCCCCCATTGTGGGAAGCAGCGCGTCTGGACGCTCTTCTTCAATGATTTTTGCAACGGTGCGCCACTCTACCGGCTCGATGTAGGTCGCATCAGCCATAGAGGGGTCGGTCATGATCGTAGCCGGATTGGAGTTCACCAGAATAACCCGGTAACCCTCTTCCCTTAACGCTTTACAAGCCTGGGCACCAGAGTAATCAAATTCACACGCCTGACCTATCACAATGGGGCCAGCACCGAGGATTAAAATGCTTTCTATATCAGTTCTTTTTGGCATAAGCTATTGTTTGTTCTGGTATAAGTTAACGTTTATTCAAGCACAGCATTTCTATCTATAGCATTGCTGTCTACGCTGCATCGACTAAAGACACAGCGGCACTTCCCATATTATTTTGTTGTTGCACCACGGTTTTGAATCAATTCAAAAAAGTGGTCAAACAATGGGGCAGCATCATGCGGACCGGGACTGGCTTCCGGGTGACCCTGAAAACTAAATGCGGGCTTGTCGGTACGGTGGATTCCCTGAAGCGACCCATCAAACAGCGAACAGTGTGTAGCGCGAAGGTTTTCTGGTAGCGAGTCTTCATCTACGGCAAAGCCATGATTTTGACTGGTAATCATCACCGTACCCGCATCAAGGTCTTTGACCGGGTGATTGGCTCCGTGATGACCAAACTTCATTTTTACTGTTTTGGCACCACTGGCCAGAGCTAACAACTGATGTCCTAGACAAATACCAAATACAGGGATATCTGTTTCAAGGATTTGCTGAATCGCCTCTATGGCGTAATCACAAGGTTCGGGATCACCTGGACCATTTGACAGAAAAATACCGTCAGGATTCATGGCCAACACCTCGGATGCAGGTGTTTGTGCAGGAACAACAACAAGGTCGGCTCCTCGATCTACCAGCATCCGTAATATATTACGCTTGGCACCAAAATCGTAGGCAACCACTTTGTGGGGCTTTTCTGACGGCTGCGTATAGCCTTCACCCAGAATCCAACTACCCTTGTTCCATTGACAAACTTCTTGAATCGACACCTGTTTAGCGAGATCTGCACCCTTCAACCCAGGAAATTTTCGCGCAGCAGCCAACGCTTTCATTTCGTCCACATCACCCGCCATCAGGCAGCCGTTTTGTGCACCTTTCTCGCGAAGAATCCGGGTCAACTTACGGGTATCGATCTCCGCAATACCCAAAATATTATTGGCTTTGAGATAACTATCAAGAGCCTGCTCAGACCGAAAGTTACTCGATAACAAAGGTAGGTCACGTATTACCAGGCCGGCGGCCCAAATACGATCTGACTCTTCATCCTCAGTATTAACACCGGTGTTGCCGATATGAGGGTAAGTCAGCGTAACTATCTGAAGCGCATAGGATGGATCAGTCAGGATTTCTTGATACCCGGTTAATGCTGTATTGAATACCACTTCACCACTGGAAATACCTTCAGCCCCAATGGAAATGCCCCTAAAAACCGTACCATCCTCAAGGACGAGAATAGCGGGCCGACGGGTATGGGTATTCAATGCAACCTCCTCAACTTTATTGCGGATATAAATCACTCTACGCCTTCGGCTCAGTGCGCGGCCTAAGAGTGAATTCAACCAAGAGCAAACTGTAAAAAAGCGAGATGAAACCGTACGTCTCACCTCGCTTTAAAATTTTTTATTCTGCTAACGCGCCCTGCGTTTTTGGGGTATTTCGAACCAGCAGAACTTAACCAAACATTCTAGGCTAAGCACCGCAATCTGTCTAGCCAATCTGCCTCGTGCGCCCCAATTAATCTAGGGGAAATTCACTACAGATTCTATTACCCAATCACTTTATAATCCCTGCCAAAATGATAACAACAAGAATCATGCAAAGAATTTATCAATCGCCACATTTTTACCTGTGTATGCTGTTGCCGCTCATCAGCCAAGTTACGCTTGCCAGCGATACAGGGGAACACCTCGTTGAACAGGATTTTCTCACAGAACTGAATACCGTCAGTTCTGTGACACGACTCAAACAGGACGTATTAGATTCACCAAGTGCAGTCACAATCATCGACCGTGACATGATCCGCCTTTCGGGGATAACAGAGGTTCCTCAGCTATTGAGGCTAGCGCCAGGCTATTTCCCCTACAAAGTATTTGGCAGCCGGGCAGGCGTTACCACTCGCGGGCTAAGCAGCAAGTTCCCCGGTGATCTGGAAGTAATGATTGATGGCCGCTCTATTTACGACCCTTTATTTTCAGGGGTAGAGTGGAACTCTATAGGCATTACGGTTCAAGACATTGAACGCATAGAGGTGGTTCGCAGCAGCAACGCCTCCAGCTTTGGCTCAAACGCTTTCCTCGGTGCGGTAAATATAATCACCACCCAACCCCAACAAAAACAGGGTAACTCTCTGCGAGTTTCTGCCAGCGATCAACAAACCAGAGATCAAGCATTCCGCCATTTTGGTCACAATGAGAATTGGGTTTACCGCATTCGCTTAAATCACCATACAGATGAAGGCTTTCCCGGCCTGAATAATCCCGAATACAGCTGGCAAAAAGCCACCGATGATACCGAGAACACAACGGGCAACATCAAGCTGGTCTACACCCCCAATATCGCTGACACTCTGGAGCTTGAAGCTGGGTTAGGACGCTCTCGTCAGGAATTCCCAGATATTGGTTTAGTTCGGGTACCCAGGGGTTACATTGACCGAGATATCGACACCAACTATCAGCTACTTCGCTGGACCAGGGACGATGGCCTCAACAATAAACATCAACTGAAGTTCCAGCACTCTGAACTAGAGTCCGAACAGGAACGTAACTTTGGACTTCTTTCTGACACAGTAGCCCGGGCTTGGAACATCGATGACCCTGGACTTATTTCCTCGGTGTTATCCGCCAACAGCATTGTCGATCAAACCTTTACCAGCAACGACAGTGATGCCAAATCTCATCGCTATGACCTCGAATACCAAAATACGCTAAAGGTTAATGATAAGCAGCGACTGGTTTGGGGTACCGCTGGTCGTTATGATTATTTACGTGGCAGCGTGATGTTTGATCACAACGACAAAGAAGATGACTGGAGCTTTCGGTTATTTGCCAACCACGAATGGCAGATTGGCAAACGCTGGCAACTTAACAGCGGTGTAATGGCAGAAAAAAATGGTATTGTTGACAGCTTCCTATCTCCCCGGCTAGCACTCAACTATCGTCTTACCCAGAGCCAATCTCTCCGCCTGGCTGCTACCCGCGGGCACCGCACACCGTCCTTACTTGAAGCGAATCAAGCTCAAGTACTTAGAACCCAAGAAGGTGCTTTACTAGTTGCCGACATTGACCTCGCAGAGAACATTGAAAAAGCACGAATAGATAGCTTTGAAATTGGTTATGTGGGTAAGTTTATAGAAAACCATCTGCTGTTTGACTGGCGGGTATTTCATGAAGATGTCAATAATGCCATGGGGCTTCACCTTGAAGCCTCCCCCGCCATTATTTCTCCCTACGTTGGTGTTCGCTCAAGTACTATCGATTGGCGCACCAATGGTACCGATATGTCCCTGCGATATCAGGATGTTAATGGCCACCTGATATCGGCTCAATACGCCTACAATGATATTGACGGCCGAGCGCTTCGCACCAAAACACCACTTACGCATACGATGCTTGGCAACCACATCCCCAGACACAGCGGCTCACTGATGATCGGCAAACAGTTTTTTCAGGGGATTGAAACCAGCATTCGCTATGATTATCAATCTGCTACTCAATGGACTGAGGGTGATGCCATTGAAGCAAGGGAAGAATTAAACCTTCGCGCCTATTATCCATTACAGATAGGCGCCCAAACGCTGGAATTAGAAGTGATCTACCAGCACTCACTGGGAGACTTTAGTGTTTACAGCGACATCAATCAGTTTGAAGACACGCTCACCGTTGGAATAACACTGAATTTTTGATCTATTCAAAAATAAAAAAGGCCACCCTAGCAGGGTGGCCTTTTTTATTAAACTCTACAGATCACTTCAACCCAAGCACATCCTGCATATCAAACAAACCCTTGTCTTTACTGGCGAGCCAATTCGCTGCACGAACCGCTCCACGAGCAAAAGACATTCGACTGGACGCCTTGTGGGTTATTTCAACCCGCTCACCTTCTGCCGCAAAAGTAACCGTATGGTCTCCTACTATATCGCCAGCCCGCACCGTCGCGAAACCAATGGTTTTACGATCTCTCGCACCAGTTTGCCCTTCACGGCCATAGACAGCCACTTCTTTCAGGTTACGATCCAGCGCATTAGCAACGACCTCACCCATACTTAAAGCTGTTCCTGAAGGGGCATCAACCTTATGGCGATGATGGGCTTCATAAACCTCGATATCCACATCATCACCCAACACCCGTGCTGCCATATCCAGTAATTTAAAACAGAGGTTTACCCCTGTACTGAAATTTGATGCCATGCACAATGCAGTACTGTCGATCACGGACAATAGCTGCTCTTTCTGCTCATCACTGAACCCGGTAGTGCCCACTACCATCTTCTTACCATTAGCCGCACAAGCGGCAGCATTGGCCACCGATGCTGACGGAGCAGTAAAATCAATTAACACATCAAAATCATCAATGACGTCATTGATACTCCCAACAACTGCCACACCTTGATGACCGACCCCTGCCAACTCACCCGCATCAGCACCCACCAATGAACTTTCCGGGCGCTCAATAGCTGCCGTCAAGGTCGTATCAGGGTTCAGGGTTACTGCTTCAATGAGGATTTTCCCCATTCGGCCAGCGGCACCGGTAACAGCAATTCGCGTCATAGTTGTTCTCTTTGTTTCATCTCAGCGTTGTTTTATCTCAGAGTTGTTTTATCTAGGAGCTGTATTAGCCCAGAGACTTGCAGCGTTAGAGCTACGCCGTAAACCCGTCAAAGAACTTTTTCACACCCTCAAACCAGGATGCTTTCCTTGGTGAATGTTTACCGGTCTCAAGGCTTTCCTGTAACTGGCGAAGCAATTCTTTTTGATCACTGCCAAGGTTAACCGGTGTCTCCAGAACAACCCGGCACATCAGATCTCCGGGGCCACCACCCCTTACACTCGTGACACCCTTACCCTTCAAGCGAAACAGACGACCAGTCTGTGTTTCTGCAGGGACTT
>JBALVP010000149.1:0-3705 GCA_036961395.1 Porticoccus sp. | reverse complement strand
GGGTACATCAATGCGAAAACTTAGCTCGTAGGCTCCCATCCGCAGCAGCGCCCTCGAAATGGGGTCAAGATCACCTAATTTTCGATCAAGGTGCAGCTCATAGACCCCATCAACCTCGTCCAGCCTTTTTGGAATACCATGTAACAATTCCCGAAAGAAGTCAGTATCCACTTTACTCATGTTGTTATCGGCAAAGAATTCTGCCTCGATACGGCCAATATCTGATCCAGAAACCTGCCATTGATATAATGCTTGTACCAATAACTGCCGCGCTTTTTTCCGTGTTGAAGGTAATGACATAAACGCTCTCCTACAACTGACGAAACAGGGAGATCATTTCCAACGCAGTCAGCGCGGCTTCTTCCCCTTTATTTTCATGGTTTTTATTTTCAGAACTATCCCCGGAACGATCTTCAGCCTGCCCCAGGTTGTCCGTGGTCAGCAAACCAAAGGCTACGGGCAGGTTTTCATTCAAGGCAACCTCACCAAGCCCTCGCGTGGTCTCACTGCAAACATAGTCAAAGTGCGGTGTGCCTCCACGAATCACACAACCAAGGGCAATAATTGCATCATACGTCCCGGTCTTTGCCATTTTTTGGCACGCCAAGGGCAATTCAAAAGCGCCTGGCACACGAAATAAATCGATATCCGACTCAGCAATACCATGGCTGGTCAGTGCACGCTGCGCACCGTTCAGCAGGTTCTCTGTAATATTACCGTTCCAACGCGCCACCACTATGGCAATACGCGCACCTCCTACTTTAAAACTGCCCAAATCTGGCCTGTATTCACTCATTTATTTGTTCCAAAATACTGATTATTTATGGCTATCATTAACACGATTTACAACCGCTATTCACAACCAATGTATTCGACCACTTCCAGATCAAACCCGGAAATGCCGGTAAATTTAAAGGGCGCACTCAACAATCGCATTTTATGTACACCTAGATCCATCAGAATCTGCGACCCCGTACCCACCTGCTGATACACCACATCACCCGCTTGCTGAGGCTTGGCAGGCACCGGGTTTAATGCCTGATCAATACTGGCATCAATATCGTCGGCAGTTTCCGGGTAATAAAGGAATACCACCACACCCCGGCCTTCTTCTGCCACTTTCTCCATGGAACGCGACAGGCTCCAACTTTTAAAACCCTCAGAGGGTTCCAGTCCAAACAGATCTCGGGATGACTTGTTGATATGCACTCGCACCAATGGTGGCTCACCCCCGGACACATCGCCCATCACCAAGGCAAAATGTTTTTCATTCCGAGCGCTATCCAAATAGGTTTTCAGTACAAACTGACCATATTGGGTCCCGATCTCTCGCTCACTGATACAACTGATGGTTTTTTCTGTCACCAAGCGATAGTGAATTAAATCTGCGATGGTACCGATTTTCAGATCATGCTTTTTTGCAAAAGCCTCAAGGTCCTCACGACGGGCCATGGTGCCATCATCATTCATTATCTCGACAATTACAGCCGCTGGTTCAAACCCTGCAATCCGGGCCAAATCACAACCAGCTTCAGTATGTCCTGCCCGACTCAAAACACCGCCAGGTTCTGCTTGTAGCGGAAAGATATGCCCTGGCTGCACGATATCCTTGGGACGCGCATTACTGGCTACTGCCGCCTGAACGGTGCGAGCGCGATCAGCGGCAGAAATCCCCGTCGTCACTCCCTCAGCCGCCTCGATAGACAGTGTGAAGTTAGTACCGTGACTGGCGTTGTTGGCATCCACCATCAACGGCAGGTTCAACTGACGGCAACGTGCTTCAGATAGCGTCAGACAGATAAGTCCCCGCCCATGTGTCGCCATAAAGTTAATATCTTCAGGGCGAACCATCGTTGCCGCCATCAATAGATCGCCTTCATTTTCACGATCTTCGTCATCCATCAGGATGACCATTTTTCCCTGGCGAATATCTTCTACCAGTTCTTCCAAGCTATTAAGAGCCATGTTTTTTCTCTAATTACGTTCTCTAATTCTGCGCCTAAACTTCGGCAGCCTTATCACCCAGCAGCAAGCGTTCCAGATAGCGGGCAATAACATCTACTTCCAAATTCACACGTGTTCCCGGTTGGTAGGAACCAATCACTGTTTTCTCAAGGGTGTGCGGCACGATATTTAATTCAAACTCAGCACCTTCCACTTTATTCACGGTAAGGCTAGTGCCATCCACCGTAATCGAACCCTTATGAGCAATGTATTTGGCCAGCGCTTTCGGTGCACGAATACGAAACTGCTCAGAGCGAGCATCCGGGTGCCGACTGATCACTTCACCCACGTCGTCCACGTGACCTGAAACCAGGTGTCCACCCAGTCGAGTTTTTGGAGTCAACGCACGCTCCAGATTTACCAAGGTACCCGCAGACCAATCGCCAATGGTTGTCATCGCCAGAGATTCGGCTGAAACATCGGCCACATAGCCATCACCAGGCAAGTCCACCACCGTCAAACAGACGCCGTTGGTAGCAATACTGTCGCCAAGCTGAACCTCACTAAAGTCCAGGTCGCTGCTTTTCACCCTCAGGCGCACATCGCCACCACGGGGCTCAGAAACCACCACTTCACCAATTGCTTCAATAATGCCGGTAAACATATCAATCTCTTTTCCAGTTACTAAACATCGCTACATACTCTCTAGCAACGTCTTTAATTCTCTATGTGGCTGTGAGAGTCAGTGACCCTATCAGCCAGCAGGTCTAGCCGTTATTCGAATATCATCACCCACTTGCCGCATATCCGTAATATCCAACGCTATCTGTTGATCCATCGAATCAAACGGCAATGTCAGCAGTGGCCGTGCGGAGCTGCCGAGCAACTTGGGCGCCATATAGATAACAAATTCATCCACCAGCCCCGCCTGCAAAAAAGCACCCGCCAATTCTGCCCCGGCCTCAACAAGCACCCGGTTACATTCTTTTTCTGCCAACACCTTCAGCACTGCGGTCAAATCAACCTGACCGCCATCGCCCGCCAAACAAACAACCTCGGCGCCCGCTATAGGCATAGGGAGCGAGTCATCGCAGGCTGTAGCAATTAATACCTGCTCCTTTAATGCCAGCCCCTCAGCTGAGAGCATTTTCGCATCAACGGGCATTTTCAACTGACTATCAACCACCACCCGCAATGGTTGCCGTGCAGCAATATCAGCGGCGTTATCCAATCCGAGCTCATCGGCCCGAACGGTCAGTGATGGGTCATCGTGCAACACCGTGCCGATCCCCGTCACAATGGCACAACTCTCAGCTCGAAGTCGCTGAACATCTTGGCGAGCAGCGGAACCAGTAATCCACTGGCTTTCACCACTCTCCATTGCCGTGCGACCATCAAGGCTCATCGCCAACTTCACGGTCACCCAAGGTAACCCCTGTTGCTGACGTTTAATAAAACCACAATTCAGCTGCTGTGCTTCAACCTCAAGCACCGGACCTTCCACCGTAATACCTGCCTGACGAAGCTTATCCAAACCACTGCCCGCAACTTGTGGGTTGGGATCAGTCATTCCATACACCACTCTGGCCACACCTGCTTCAATCAATGCATCTGCACAAGGGGGGGTTCGTCCAAAATGGCTACAGGGTTCCAGTGTGACGTAAACCGTTGCACCCCGAGCCAACTCACCAGCCTCCTGCAGAGCGTTCACTTCTGCGTGAGCTTCTCCTGCACGCTGGTGCCAACCTTCTCCTACAACTG
>JBALVP010000148.1:0-3776 GCA_036961395.1 Porticoccus sp. | reverse complement strand
CTGGGCATCAATAAACTGTTTTTCCACGGGGTGTAACTCCATTGTGTAAGCTCCGGCCTGTGAGTTCCGCTTGGTTACAACGGGTGAAGACAATTATCCATGTTTGGTGGTCAGGTGTCAGTGGTCAGGTGCCAGAGGTAAGGTCATAATTAGTTCAAGCAACCAAGTCACTTACTTTTTTTTAAACAGGTTTTTCATCTATGCCTTTTGCCCCACAGGAATTTCTAACCGGGTTATTCCATACAGCCGTGGCGGCGGCTGATCCTAAAAAAGTATTGCCGGGTTTCTTGGATGAGGGTTTAAAAAACCTGCCTGCTCAAAAGAAGCAGGGGGAGGTCGTTGTTATTGGCGCGGGAAAGGCAGCGGCAGCGATGGCTGTTGCGCTAGAAAATAATTGGGAGAATGGCCGTTTAAGCGGTGTCGTGGTGACGGCCTATGGTCATGCGTTGCCGTGCAAGCAGATTGAGGTGATTGAAGCGGCTCATCCGGTACCTGATGAAAATAGCGAGATTGCCGCGCGGCGTATTCTCAATTTGGTGGCTGATCTCAACGAAAATGATGTAGTGATTTGCCTGCTTTCGGGTGGCGGTTCATCGTTGTTGGCGTTGTCTGCACCCGGTATCACCTTGGTAGATAAACAGCAGGTTAATCAGGCGCTCCTAAAAAGTGGGGCAGATATCCATGAGATAAATTGTGTACGCAAACATCTCTCTGCGATTAAGGGCGGCCAATTAGCTGCGGCCTGTTCTCCCGCAAAACTGATGACCTTTGCCATATCCGATGTGCCAGGTGATGACCCTGCAGTGATTGCGTCTGGCCCCACGGTGGCTGACCCAACCACTCGGCAACAGGCCTTGGCCATATTGAAGAAACACCAAATTGATGTTGGAGAGAGTGTGAGGGAATGGCTGGAATCCCCTGATGCTGAAACACCAAAAGCTGATGATGAATCATCAAAATTTCAGATAATTGCTACCGCGCAACAATCGCTAGAAGCGGCAGCGGCGCAGGCCAAAGAGATGGGACTAAAGGCGCTGATATTGGGAGATGACCTCACGGGCGAATCTCGGCAATTGGCCCAGTCACATGCTGAATTGGTTAAGCAGGTTATGGCGCAGGGCCAACCGATAAGTGCCCCCTGTGTATTGTTGTCTGGGGGAGAAACCACGGTAAAAGTCAGGGGTAACGGCCGCGGTGGGCGCAATACTGAATACCTGCTGAGTTTGGCTGCCCAGTTACAGGGGCGAGCCAATGTTTACGCCCTGGCTGCAGATACCGATGGTATCGATGGTTCCGGAAATAATGCGGGGGCTATATTGTCTCCAGATAGTTGGCTTCGGGGTGAAAAGTTGGGTTTGGATGCCATAAACATGCTCGAAAATAATGACAGTTATCGTTATTTCGAAGCGCTG
The DNA here is from genome assembly GCA_036961395.1 of Porticoccus sp. Classification (GTDB taxonomy): domain Bacteria; phylum Pseudomonadota; class Gammaproteobacteria; order Pseudomonadales; family Porticoccaceae; genus Porticoccus. Next base: position 2,364 of record JBALVP010000148.1, on the reverse strand, counting down.
GGCGATCTACTCATTACTGGGCCTACGCGCACCAATGTGAATGATTTTAGAGCTATTCTCGTGTTGAGTGATTCATAAGCTGGAATTGATTGAGCTGTCTCAATGGGTTGGTTGGGCCATTTGAGGTAGACTTTACGCTGGTTTAGATGGGCTAACTTAGATGGAGTAATTGCCTGTGTCAGATATGCGAAAACTTACTCACCTTAATGATCAGGGCGAAGCTCATATGGTTGATGTGGGTGGTAAAACAGTCACTACCCGTGAAGCCACTGCTGAGGCAACGGTCAGTATGCAACCAGAAACCCTGGAGCTGATTTTGTCTGGTGGGCATAAAAAGGGTGATGTGCTGGCCGTGGCTCGTATTGCGGGTATTCAGGCAGCGAAGAAATGCCCCGACCTGATTCCTTTGTGCCATCCATTGATGCTGACAAAAGTCAGTGTGGAATTTGAGCCGCAGCCTGAGACCAATAGTATTCGTATTTCTGCCACCTGTGGGCTCGATGGTAAAACGGGTGTGGAGATGGAAGCACTGACGGCGGCTTCCGTTGCGGCTCTGACCATCTATGATATGTGTAAGGCTGTTGATAAAGGCATGGTGATTGAACAAACACGATTGCTGGAGAAATCCGGTGGTAAGTCAGGAGACTGGACGGCCGAATAGTAGGCTCTAGTTGAAATAGGTTAAAAACATGAAAGTATTATTCTTTGGCAGTCTCCGTGAACAGTTGGGTACTGGCGAACTGAACACCGCCTTACCCAGTAGCGTTGAGACGATAGGTCAGCTATTACAGAACCTTCAGTCACAGGGTGATGAATGGAAACTGGCACTGGGAACGGGCAACGTATTGTTTGCGGTAAACCAGGATATGGTGGATGAAAATACCACCATCAGTGATAGTGATGAAGTGGCATTGTTTCCCCCGGTGACGGGCGGATGATCTCCATTTCCATACAGGAAAAGGATTTTGATGTTGGCGAGGAATATCGTCAGCTGCAAAGTGACGATGCTAGCGTCGGTGCTAGTATCGGAGGTGTCGCCATCTTTACAGGACAAGTTCGTGACCTTGTAGATAACCCTCTTAAATTTATGCGCCTGGAACACTACCCGGGTATGACTGAGAAATCCCTTCAACAAACTGCCGAGCAAGCCGCAGAGCGTTGGCCGACCATAGATATTCGTATTATCCACCGCATTGGCGACTTGGCTCCCGGTGAACAAATTGTATTTGTGGGGGTGAGCAGTGCCCATCGTGACGCTGCTTTTTCCGCCTGTGAATTTATTATGGATATTCTGAAAACCAGCGCGCCCTTTTGGAAAAAAGAACAGCATGTGAATGGCTCAAGTGGCTGGGTCGATGCCAAAGATGTGGACCAACAGCGCGCCGAACGCTGGCAGGACAGCGAGTAATTTTTTGGGGCATCTATTGCGCTTAAAGTTACGGTTTATAGCGGTACTTTTAATTAAGGTGCTTTTTATAGAGGTATTTTTTTGCCACAGTGCTTTGAGTGATACGCTGAGTATTGCCACCGCCAGTAACTTTCGGCCCACTTTGGAACAACTCAGTCATACATTTTCTGAGCAACAGAATACTGATGGGGAAAGCCATCAAATTAATATCAGCAGTGCTTCTTCCGGTGTAATTTATGCCCAAATTCTACAGGGCGCGCCATTTCAATTGTTTTTCTCTGCCAATGAATCTTACCCCGAAAAATTAGTGGCCAGTGGTCATGGGGATACTGGAACCTTGGGAACTTACGCCATTGGAAAATTGATTCTGGTTTCACGGCATGACACCACCAGTCCAAAAGAAGCTACCCCTATAGATTTGTTGTTGAGAGCCAAACGCATCGCCATTGCCAACCCTCGAACAGCACCCTACGGAATAGCAGCCATGGATGTGATGGAAAACCTTGGTGTTGCCAATGAAACCCAAAGCAAACTGGTGGTGGGTAATAATATTGCTCAGGCGTGGCAGTTTTTTCACAGTGGTAACGCAGACGTTGCCATTGTTGCAGCGTCGTTGGCGTATTCGACAGAAAATGCTGCTGTGAAAGAGCGGCAGCAAAAGTTGGTTACTATTGATCTATCGTCTTATTTAAAACACCCTGTTCGGCAGGGTCGGGTGGCGATTAAACCGACAAGCCCGTTAACACAGCAGTTTTTGGACTTTATGAATACGCCGATTGCAGAAAAAATAATGACCGATGGCGGTTATTTATTACCCCTAAAAGGTAAAAATATCACCCCATGAATGTTCTCGCTTCCGATATCACAGCACTTTGGCTGACACTGCAATTAGCGGCGGTGACCACGGTTATTCTGATGGTAATCGGTGCGCCCTTGGCTTGGTGGTTGTCTCGTTC
>JBALVP010000147.1:0-3815 GCA_036961395.1 Porticoccus sp. | reverse complement strand
GCAAACCCCGCGGCCATCCAGCGATCAATTCCTGCAGAGCAGCGGGATTTTGGAAAGAAATTTTTTCCACTATATGCCGTTTGTTTTACTTATACTTAGAAATGAACAAGCAGGTGGTCCCGCACTATGATCTATGGTTTTACGGGTGGTTTATTACATTAGTAGTTCTGGAGACCTAAGGGACTAACTACCTGGTTTAGCGCGTAATGGCGAGTCCAGGGTTCGCTGATGAGCAAGCTAGTCCTGCCATGGGTGAGGTAATGCTCCAACAAAATCCTTTACTGGCTGCCTGCCTGGAAGCCTTGATCCAGCGGGGCGCTGTTATAGATCATAACGTGGTCGAGCTGGCCAGCGGCGTTGGCATGGAAGAAATTACAATTCTGCATGACTTGCGTGTTGCCCTGATGATCCACCAACTTGACCTCGAACCGTACGGCTATAGTCTGACTTTGTGTGTCAACTACGGAAACAAAATCATGGAAGTCAATAGTTGAAAAGGTCTCGCGAAAATCCTCCAAGTGGACTTTCACGGCTTCGAGTCCGCGATATTGGAAATCGGCTGATGAGAATTGGACCAGGCAATCGGGTGCGAAGTTTACAAGCACCGTTTGCAGGTCTCCCTGATTGCAGGCAATAAAATACTCGTCGATGACTATTCTAATGAGTTCATTTCGAGTCAGTGGCATGCTGAAGTCCTGAATGCAGTTGGCATGGATTCGGGGCAGGGCGCCTACTCGTCGTGAGCTGCGAACTGCCGATGTTTGGTGATTTTCATGACTACGTGTTCACCCGATGTTGTGCGACCATAACCGGCCGGATTCTCATTACTACAGCAGGTTGGAATGCACTCCACGACTGCGTCGTAATTGGGTTGGTGAAAAAATACCATGGAATATCGGTCGGTGTTACCAGCAGCATCAGCAGGCGGAACAATCACCTGGTGCATGGTGGAACACCAGCGGTCGTTGGTCCATTCAGCCATCAGATCACCCAGGTTGACAACAAAGCTGTCAGGCGTATGTGGCACGTCTTCCCATTTGCCCTCGGCCGTCTGCACCTGAAGTCCGCCCGGTGCGTCATCCTTTTGCAAGATGGTCAGACTTCCGTAGTCAGTATGCGCCCCGGCACGCATTTGATTTTTCAACGGAATACCGGAGAGCGGCGGATAGTGGATCACGCTGAAGTTGCTGATATGCCGATCAACTTTGTTGTCAAACCAGTCTTCAGGCATATTCAATGCCAGAGCAAAAATTCGCATCAGGCTGGTGGCAAGACTTTCCATGGCTTGAAAATAGGCTTCCCATATAGCTTGCATACCATCGGGCCGCTGCGGCCAATCGTTGTCGGCGAAAAACGATCCTGCATGTGGACCTCGGTGATAATCATCTTGGGAAGTGTTAAAGGGTCCACTGGAAAACGATTCTTTTAAGTCTGCTGGCGCGACTTCGTCAAGCGAGGCGGCAAGTCCTTCGCTGCCCATAGGGGTGTAGCCGCGATATTTTTCGGCGGGCATTTTCAGTTTCATTTTTTCAGCGGTTGGCAAATCAAAATAAGCGCGGCTGACTTCACGAACCCGAGTGATCAGCGCCGGGTCGACACCGTGTCCTGAGATCACCAGAAATCCAATGGAGCGGCAGGCTTCGTCGACAGCTTTGGCAACAGCAGCCTTGCCTTCATCGGTCCCCGCGAAATAGGGGCTGAGATCGATTATAGGTACTTGTTGGTCAATCATGATTGGCATCCCTAAAATTATTCTTCCGTCGGATGTGCACAACTATATTGGCGAAATGTTTCTTTGCGACCTACGTTGTCAGGTCTGTCATTCCCCACTTGATCGCTTTCGATGTTCCGCTACGGCCCACGTTAATTGACCAAATGGACAGGAATGGTTGCTATTCTAACCTGACCATCTGGTTATGATCAAGTTTAATTAGCTAACAACCCGCGGGGTCCAACCCGCGGGGTCAGGTCTCCCATTTCCCACTTGATCGCTTTCGATGTTCCGGGATTCACCGGGCGGTAGCCCCGCCTGCTGATGCGGCGGTCCAAAATAGTTTATTAGCATTAATTGACTAAATGGACAGGAATGCCTATTATTGCAACCTGACCATATGGTTATGATTTTGTTGTGTTGATATCTGAGGTTTTTGCCGAGTGAATCATGTCAAAGTTTTCAGCTGATTATCTGAGTGCTTATTGGATGCCCTATACGGGCAACCGCGAGTTCAAGAAAAATCCACGTATGATTGCCTCTGCCAAGGGCAGCTATCTTTTTGATACGGATGGAAGAAAGGTGTTCGACGGTTTGTCGGGCTTGTGGACTTGCGGTGCCGGTCACGGCAGGCCTGAAATTACCGAGGCAGTAGCCAAGCAAATGGCGACGCTGGATTTTGGACCCTCCTTTCAATACGGTCACCCTTTGGCGTTTGAGTTGGCTACACGACTCAAAGAAATGGCCCCGGGTGATTTGAACCATGTGTTCTATACAAATTCGGGGTCTGAGTCAGCGGATACCGCTACAAAGATAGCCCGTGGCTACTGGCGTCAAAGTGGTCAGCCAACAAAAACCATTATAATCGGCCGAGAGAAGGGCTATCACGGGGCCAGTTGGGGCGGAATCAGTTTTGGCGGTATTGGTGCTAATCGCAAGTTGTGGGGTGTGGGCATAGATTCTGATCACCTTCCTCATACACAAGGCAAAGACCAGCCTTTCCTCGCAGGTATGCCCGCCCGCGGAGCTGAGATGGCCGAAGAGCTTGAGTCTCTCGTGGCTCTGCACGATGCTTCTAATATTGCGGCAGTTATCATTGAGCCCCTGGCAGGGTCTGCCGGCGTGATCCCTCCGCCTGAAGGCTATCTGAAACGCCTGCGGGAGATTTGTGACAAACACGATATCTTGTTGATTTTTGATGAAGTTATTACCGCTTTTGGTCGCATGGGCTCCATGTTTGGTGCTCAGGAATTTGGTGTTACACCAGATATCCTTAATACTGCAAAGCAGCTCACCAACGGTGCCGTTCCCATGGGTGCGGTGCTTGTTACCAGCGCAATTTACGATGCTTTTATGGATGCAGGTGGCCCTGAATATAGTGTTGAGTTGCCACACGGTTACACTTATTCGGGTCACCCCGTGGCATGCGCCGCGGCGATGGCTTCGCTGGACATTCTAGAGAATGATGGGCTGGTCGATCGGGTCAGGGACATGTCGCCGGTGTTCGCCGAGATAGTTCATGGGCTTAAGGGTACGCAATACATAAGTGATATCCGCAGCTATGGTTTTGCCGCGGGCTTAACGATCGAGTCCTACCCTGGTGAGCCGGCTCGTCGACCCTTTGAAATTGCGATGAAGTGCTGGGAGAAGGGCTTCTACGTTAGATACGGTGGCGATACCATCCAGCTGGGACTTCCGTTTCTCACAGAACGGGAAGAAATGGACGCTGTTTGCAATGCGTTGGCCGAATCTATAAACGCATTAAATTAAGTTAGAATAGCTAAAAAGGAATCACCTTATGAGCAGTTTGAAAATCAACGAAGAGCGCTTGTGGTCAAGCCTGATGGAAATGGCAGAGTTTGGTCTCACGCCCAAAGGTGGCTGTGCCAGACTCACCCTCACCGACCTTGATAAGCAGGCGCGAGAGCTATTTATTCAGTGGTGTGAGGCTGCGGGCTGCACGGTAACCGTTGATCAGATTGGAAATATTTTCGCGTTGCGACCGGGCAAAAATATGGCATTGCCGCCGGTTGGCACAGGCAGTCACCTGGATACCCAGCCCACGGGTGGCAAGTTCGATGGTGTTTTCGGTGTGCTCTCAGGG
>JBALVP010000146.1:0-3827 GCA_036961395.1 Porticoccus sp. | reverse complement strand
GTGATGTCGGTGTTCACCACGACAATTATTGCGGATAAATCCAGCTCCCCCGTATTACTCTCCAATGGCAATTTGGTGGATGCTGGCGAGCTTGAGGCTGGTGAGTCAGAGGTTGGTGAATTAGAGGGGCAGCGTCACTGGGCTACTTGGCACGACCCCTTCAAAAAACCCGCCTACTTATTTGCCCTGGTTGCGGGTGATTTAGCGGTCGTAGAGGGTAGTTTTACTACCTGTAGTGGTAGGAATGTCGATCTTCGCCTGTATGTGGAGCCCAAAGATCTTGAGAAATGCGATCATGCCATTCAATCCCTGAAGCATGCCATGACGTGGGATGAGAATGTTTACGGTCGTGAATACGATCTAGATCTTTATATGATTGTGGCAGTGGACGATTTCAATATGGGGGCTATGGAGAATAAGGGCCTCAATATTTTTAATACCTCCTGTGTGTTAGCTCACCCGGAAACCACCACTGATGATGGGTTTAAACGCGTAGAAGGGGTGGTTGCCCACGAATATTTTCACAATTGGTCAGGTAACAGGGTCACTTGCCGCGACTGGTTTCAACTGAGCCTTAAAGAGGGCTTTACCGTTTTTCGTGATGCCGAATTTTCTGCAGATATGGGATCTCGAACGGTTAAGCGGGTAGAGGATGTTAATCTGCTGCGAACAGTACAGTTTGCTGAGGATGCAGGCCCCACGGCTCACCCGGTACAGCCTGCCGCTTATATGGAAATTTCCAATTTTTATACGGTGACCATCTATGAGAAGGGTGCCGAAGTCGTGCGAATGATCCAAACACTTCTTGGGCCAGAATTATTTCGTCAGGGTTCTGACCTTTACTTTGAGCGGCACGATGGACAGGCGGTAACGATTGAGGATTTTGTTGCAGCCATGGCCGATGTCAGTGATCGTGATTTCACCCAATTTATGAACTGGTATCGTCAATCGGGCACACCACAATTAGCCGTTCGAAGTGAGTACGATGCAGAGCGGAAGCAGTACAGTCTGCATTTTGATCAAAATCAGCGAGCAGATTCTACGTGTAAAAATTCTGAGCCTTTTCATATTCCGGTAAAACTGGGATTGGTGACGGCGCAGGGTGATCTGGTTCTTTCATCTTCAGGTGAAACCAGCCAAGTGGTAGAAATCACCGAATCAACACAGTCCGTCATTTTTGAGGATATTAATCAGCGACCAGTGCCCTCGTTGTTGAGAGGCTTTTCTGCACCGGTTAAGCTGGACTATGCCTATAGCCTCGATGAGTTGGGCTTTTTGATGTCACATGACGGCGATGGCTTTAACCGTTGGAATGCAGGCCAGCAATTGGCAATAAAGGTTATGCAAGGACTGATGACGGATTACCGAGAGGGTAAAGCGTTAGTTCTCGATCAATGCCTCCTGAAGGCATTTACGAAAGTACTAAAAGAGCCAGCTTCGGACCTGGCCATGCAAGCACTGGTTCTCACTTTGCCATCAGAACTACTGCTGGCTGAGTTATCTAATATTGTTGATGTTGAGGCCATTCACCATGTACGGCAATTTATGTGTCGTGAGCTGGGCTTGGCGCTGGCTAACCAGTGGCAAGTTATTTACGAGGCCAATCAGTCGCAGGGTGGTTATATCCATAATGCTGAAGAGGTTGCTCGACGTAGTTTGAAAAACCTTGCCCTTCGGTATTTGTGCCATGCCGGAACAGATGGTTCTTTGGTGATGGTCCAATCACAGCTAACGCAAGCCGATAATATGACGGATCGTTTATCGGCGTTGGCTACATTGGTTAATGATCCGCGTGATGATGCAATGAGTCTTTCTGAGAGCTCGTTGGAGCAGTTCTATCAGAATTGGCAGCATGAGCCATTGGTTCTCAATCAATGGTTTCAGGTTCAGTCTGCTTGCTCTTTACCAGAGGGCTTGGACAGGGTGAAGCGCTTAATGGTACACCCGGCCTTTGATCTTCATAACCCTAACAAGGTGCGCTCGGTGATCGGTGTTTTTTGTAATAGCAACCCGGTTAACTTTCATCGTACAGATGGTGCTGGCTATCAATTCCTTGCAGACAATGTGATCACACTGGATAAGATTAACCCTCAAATAGCGGCCAGATTACTCATGCCTCTGACTAAATGGCGTTGTTACGGAGATGAACGCCAGGAAGCGATGCACCAGCAGTTGGCTAATGTGTTGGAGACGCCTGAGTTGTCGAGAGATACCTACGAGATTGCCTCAAAAAGCTTTTAGGCGTAGGGCAAAAATAATTTACTTGATTGCCATCAAGGTGGCAGTCTCTATAAAGATTAACAATGGCGCCATCAACACATGATCTTTAGGAAAATGTATTGATGAACAGAGTGACATTTACCCTTTTATCTCTAGGGTTTTTACATTAAGTAATGTGCGGGGGAGCCAATGGCTCCCCTTTTTTTTAGCGAATTTCACTATTGGAGATATGTTCAAACAGTTCTATAAACTTGATGGTTAAAGGGTGGCTGGGGGAAAAATGTATCAGTGGTTTACATACCTGGTGAGACTCTTTCATTTTAATAGATGAGTTGAGATAAATAGGTAAAACGGGTTGTTTCTCTGCTTTTAATTCTTCAAGGATTCGTCGAGGTAGATTGGCTCGAGGTTGGAATTGGTTGGCAATAATTCCTTCTATGGTCAGATTTTCATTGTGATCTTCTCGCATTTCTTCAATAACATGGAGAATGTTGTACAACGCTTGGCGGGAGAACGCATCACAATCAAAGGGTATTAGCACTCGGTCAGCACCAATGAGAGCGGACATGGTGTAAAAATTAAGTGCAGGTGCGGTATCAATAAAGACGTGATCGAAGTCATTATCCAGTTTATTCAGCAAATCACGCAGTTTGTAGACCTTGTGGCGTGACTCGAGTTTTTGCTCGATGGTGTCAAGCTCTGGGTCAGAAGCAATCACCGAGAGGTTTTCATAGGGGGTTGCAGTGACAAATTCCTGGGGTTTTTTTGGTGTCAGGTTGAATGATAGTGTTTGAGAAAAATAGTTGGCAATGGTATGAGTAGGGTTGGCATCTTCACCTAATAGGTAGTGGGTAGAGTTACCCTGTGGGTCAAGGTCGATAACCAGTGTTTTATGGCCATTTTTCGCACTGACAGCGGCAAGATTACAGGTGATACTGGATTTCCCCACACCACCTTTTTGATTGAAAACTACTCGACGCACGGCTTAATTCCTTGAGTGATAGGTGGAGAACCATGAAAGCATGGCTGCCTTCGTAGAGAGGGCAGTCGCCATTCTATGGGATGTACTAATGGCAGGCGAGCTTTGCAATATCACAAAAATGAATGAGACGCTTCTAGCTCCCTGCATATAGAGGTTGTAAATGATTGCCCTTGGGTAGATTTTCTCCCATAGGCTGTTTTCGCAGGGTTTTTAGCTGCACCAGTAGACAGTCTAAATCGATGGTCGTTGATGCATCAGGGCTGTACAAGGCACGGTCCAGAGCCTCTAGTTTAGTAGTTAATAATGGGTCGTTGGCAACGATAGCCACATCGTCGAGGGTGACCAGTGGTCGTTGCCACCGAGTGCTGGCCCAGGCCAAGAGGCACTCACGGAAGGCACTTGGATTACTACTCTTTGCCTGTTGTTGGAGTTGCTTAAAGAGGGCTGCCTCCTTTTGTTCGGGAGGATCCTCAGAGGGAGCCAGCTCAGCGAATACTTTTTTTCGAGCCCCTCGCCACAGGATCAGAAAAGCGATAGCCACTCCTAGCAAGAGGACATTACTCATGATGAGTAGCGAAAAAATCAGGCTAGGTTGTTGGTTTTCTATTAATAGTGTTTCAGCCGT
>JBALVP010000145.1:0-3866 GCA_036961395.1 Porticoccus sp. | reverse complement strand
GGCACCACTGTTTGATTCGCTCATCGGTGAGATCGAATTGGTTTTCATCATCAATGGCCAGTCCAACAAAATGTTGTTGATCCGGGGTTAGTGCTTTTGATTCATTAAACTCAAACCCGGCCACAGGCCAGTACCCCACTGTTTTAGCGCCTTGGTTGCAGACTTTGGCCCAGAGATAACCCATGGCATCAAGAAACCATTCAGGATAACCATCCTGGTCGCCCAGTCCGAATAATGCGACTGTTTTGCCGGTGAGATTGAGTGTGTCGATATCGTCCCAGATATTCTCCCAGTCTTCTTGTAGCTCACCATAATCCCAAGTGGGAATACCCAAGATCAGATAGTTGTAATCTTGCATCGTGACAACAGGCTCATCCGCCACATTGTGAATGTCGACGAGAGTTTCGCCGAGCTCCTCCACAATTTTCTCTGCCACCATTTCGGTATAGCAAGTGGATGAACCGTAGAATAGTCCAATGGGTGCATGGTGGATGTTGGATGTTGGACACATCTAGACAGCACCCTCAAAGTCCAATTGACGCCATGCTTCATAGACGATGAGTGCAACGGTGTTGGACAGATTCAGGCTGCGACTTTCCGCCTGCATGGGGACACGCAGTACCTGCTCTGGTGGCAGGGCACTTCGGAATTCCTCTGTGAGGCCGCGGGTTTCTGGACCAAAAACCAACGTATCCCCTGATTTGAAGGCTATGTCGGTATAACGGGTGTGCCCTTTGGTGCTGATGGCAAATATTCGACCGGGTTGTTCGCTTGCCACAAAGGCTTCCCAGTTGGGGTGTACCTTGGCATCTTGCCATTCCCTGTAATCAAGGCCTGCACGTCGTAGCCGCTTATCATCCAGCTCAAAACCGAGAGGTTCTATCAGATGCAGGGCAAACCCGGTATTGGCGCAGAGTCGGATAATATTGCCAGTATTGGGGGGGATTTCGGGTTCAAACAGAACGATATTTAGCATGGGGCTGACTTCATTGATAAGTGCATATAACTTTCTCTGCGGTATGATGCAGTTTGCTTGGCTAAATGGCCAGTACAGAGAGCGAAAATGGCTAGAGCTGGTCAGTCTGTTCTTATTTTAATGGCTAAGTGACGCAATAGTTAGGAGTATGAATGGCAGGCCCTGAGATAGAAAATAATATTGAGCACGTCAAGGCTCATCACCACCCCCATTTGATTGCCAAGCGTTTGGCTGATGGGCCGGAATCGATTTATCTCAAAGAGTTTATCTATGGTGCTGTCGATGGCGCTATTACCACATTCGCCGTTGTTGCCGGTGTGGCGGGTGCAGGTATGTCTGCTGGTGTGATTATTATTCTTGGTTTTGCCAATTTGTTGGCCGATGGCTTCAGCATGGCGGTCAGTGATTTTCTCAGTATACGTGCAGAGAATCAGCATCGGCTCAAAGTCCGCCAGATGGAGCTGGAGGAGATTGAGCGTTTCCCCGAGGGGGAGAGAGAGGAAGTTCGCCAAATCTTTGCCATGAAAGGCTTTGAAGGGCAATTGCTGGAAGATGCTGTGGATGTCATCACCTCCGACACTGAAAAATGGGTAGATACCATGTTGCAGGAAGAACATGGTATGACCCTTCAGGAACATAATGCTTTGAAGGGTGGCTTGGCGACGTTTTCTGCATTCTGTCTGGTCGGCTTTGTGCCTCTGGGTACCTATGTGACTAACTGGGTTTGGCCTGGTGTTGTCGCTAATCCCTTTGGTTGGTCCATAGGCTTAACTGGCGTGGCATTCTTTTGGGTAGGTGCAGTAAAAGGAAAGTTTGTGTCCCATTATTGGCTGCTGTCTGGCTTGGAGACGGTGGCTGTAGGTAGTATTGCCGCTAGTATGGCCTATGGGATTGGCATGCTGCTAAAAGGCTTGGTTAGTTAGGTCGTTGACCGAAACACAGACCTCTATCAGTATCAGATATTTTCCATTTCCACCATTAAATCATCTGAGAGTGATTCCAGTTCATCCTGAAGGCGGTCCTTATTAAGGTCAGAGTTTGGAAGGCTTACTTTTGCTGTGGCTCTGAATAATATTTCTGAGCTCATAGGTGCATCTTCACAATGAGTACTGAGTTCTTCCACATTCACATGCAGACGAGCCAGAAGGGAAGATAGCTCACCAACAATACCGGGCCGGTCATTGCCTACCACGGTTAATATAAGGTGTTCACCTACATCTTGCTCAGTACCTGTGCTGGCTTCACCGCTGACCCGAATACCTTGACCATTGAGTTTTTCCAATGCAGACAACAGGGTTGATTGCTTATCCTCGGCAATATCAACCAATAAAATACCAGCGAACTTTCCTGCTAGGCGAGACATATTACTTTCCAGCCAATTCCCACCGCTTGTGGTGACGACTTCGGCCACTTTTTCAATAATGCCTGGGCGGTCATCTGCAATAATCGTGAGGGCAAGATAATGGTTCATGGCTGGATATTCCTGGTAGCTGGTTTGATAGTGGTATATCCATATATTATGCCGTATCAGTTCTGGCCTGGGAACGTTGGGATAGATCGAGTATCCAATGAGAGATAACTAAAAACGTAGGCTATTTATGATAAAGACACGATTGATATTGGTAGTGATGCTGGTTTGTATGGGATTTGGCTCAGCAGTGAGTGCGCAAGAGGGCATTTTGCAAGAGGGGGTTCTTAAGAGTGCTCACCGAACCCCGGAATTTGTGCTGCGAGATCAATATCGTCACCCACTGGAAACGTTGACATTTTTTGGTGTGAAGCCAGGAATGACCGTAGTGGAAATCTGGCCAGGAAAGGGCTGGTATACGGAAGTGCTAGTACCTTACATTGGCGAGGGTGATTTTTACGCAGCGCACTTTCCCACAGGTGTAGGTGTGGATTTTTATGACAAGAATCACGCGTTGTTTGTCAATAAACTTACTGCTCACCCCAATGTTTACAACCGCGTTAAAATGGCGTCTTTTGACCCAAAACGTCATCAGTTAACGGTGCCAGAAGGCAGTGCTGACTACGTCCTGACATTTCGAAATGTTCACAATTGGCTTCGCTCAGAGAGCGAGGTTACAGCCTTTGAGTTGTTTTATAAGGCGTTGAAGCCAGGTGGTGTGCTGGGGGTTGTGGAGCATCGTGCATTGGTGGGTACAGATTGGGACACCATGAAAACCAGTGGCTATATGACCGAGGAATATGTCATTAATCTTGCTGAAAAAGCTGGGTTCGTACTAGAAGAAAAATCAGAGATTAACAGTAATCCGCAAGACACTAAGCACCACCCAAAGGGTGTTTGGACGTTGCCGCCAACCCTGCGATTAAAAGAGCAGGATCGTGACAAGTATCTGACTATTGGTGAAAGCGACCGGATGACACTTAAATTCAGGAAGCCGGAATAGCCTATGATTGAAATTCCCTTAGCTCGAGTTTCAGACGATATTCTCAATGCAATTATTGAGGACTTTATTGCCCGTGAGGGTACAGATTATGGCTCTAGTGAAGTGGGTTTTGAGACAAAAATTGAGCAAGTTAAACGGCAAATTGAACGGGGCGATGTGGTGATAACATTTGACCCGGAAACGGAAAGCTGTAATTTGCTCACCAAATATCAATTCCAGCGCTTTCGGCAAGACCAGCGACTTCAACAGGAACAACAATCTTAAGTAAGCCAGTAATGAATTATTTAATAGATCAGCCCAGCGATGGGGTTTCTCCATGCGGCACTTTGATATTTTCCCACGGCGCAGGTGCGCCGATGGACAGTGACTATATGCAGACGATGACAGCCGAACTTAATAAAGTTGGCATGGTAGTGGTACGCTTTGAATTCCCCTATATGCAACAGCGACGGGACACCGGTAAAAAACGTCCCCCAGAC
>JBALVP010000144.1:0-3869 GCA_036961395.1 Porticoccus sp. | reverse complement strand
CGAAAAAACTGATGCCGTACTAATAGAGGAGAAACGTGAGCACATTAACTTAGAAATTAGCCTCTCCCATGACCAACTACATCTACTGATTGTCAATTACGTGGGTAATGACGATATCGGCATCCCTTTATCCACCCTGCTAAATATCAATCGGGTCATGCTTGTTTCCAACCAAATACTGGCCAGCGCCCTTAATGACCTGACACCCACCAGCTAGATGGTATTAACGTTTGCCCCGCAGAAAGCAACTTACTATAGTGACTTCACTATTTTTCGTGACCCGACGCCATTTTTCCTACTAGTGACATAAATTTAATGAGCGACAAATACAGCCAGCCTACGCCGAACTCTATTATTGGCGGCGGAACCAAAAAGGTGCTTTATACGCTCAGCACTGTCCGAAAAATTGGTCTTAAAAATACATCCAAAGCCCTGACATCAAAAAATACCTGTAAAGCCTGCGGGTTGGGCATGGGCGGCCAACTGGGTGGTATGACCAATGAGCTGGGTGAGTTCCCGGCCGTCTGTAATAAGAGTATTCAGGCACAATCAACAGATATTCAGCCTGCTATCCCGTCAGAGATATTTCAGCACTCACTTTCTGAATTACGGGAATTAAGTAGCTACGAGCTCGAACATCTCGGCAGGCTTGGAAATCCACTTTTCAAAGAAAAAAATTCTGATCACTTTCGGGAGGTCAGTTGGGAATGGGCGCTGACCTATGCCGCTGAAAAATTTGTGACGACTGACCCGTCCAAATCTTTCTTCTACTCTTCAGGAAGATCCTCCAACGAAGCCGGCTTTGTTTTTCAATTATTGGCCCGACTTTACGGTACCAATAATGTCAATAATTGCTCCTACTATTGCCACCAAGCTACCAGTGAAGCATTGGGAGCAACCATAGGCACTGGAACAGCTACTATTGGGCTGGAAGATTTATCTCACTGCGATATGGTGTTTGTCATCGGTGCCAACCCGGCATCTAATCACCCACGCTTTATTCACCAGCTCAAAGGTGTACGTGACCGAGATGGCAAAGTGGTCATCATCAACCCGGCCAAAGAGCCTGGACTGGTTCGCTTTGCCGTCCCCAAAAGTGCCAAATCTATGCTCACGGGTGGCACCTGGATTGCCAGTGAATATCTGCAACCTGCTATTGGTAGTGATATCGCCCTGTTTAAGGGTATTGCCAAATCGGTGTTGGAGAAACAGGCCGAAAATAGTGGCTTTATTACCCAATATACCGAGCAATTTGATGCCTTCAGGCAGGATATTGAAAATACCCACTGGCAAACCATTGAGCAAACTACCGGTACTTCTCGCGAACAGATTCACAAGGTGGCCGATCAATATATAGCTGCACAGCACGTCATCTTCGCCTGGGGGATGGGGATGACACACCACCAACACGGCGTTGAAAATATCGAATATATTTCTAACCTGGCGCTGTTGAGGGGCATGATTGGCAAACCCGGGGCAGGACTCCTTCCCCTGCGTGGTCATAGTAACGTTCAAGGCATTGGCACCATTGGCGTCAAACCCGTGTTAACGGAAGACGTCTTTCATCACATTGAATCTGAACTGGGCGCTCAGCTACCTACCTCTAAAGGTATGGATACACTTGCCTGTATTAAGGCCGCCCATAAGGGTGAGATAGATGTCGCCCTGATAATGGGTGGCAACCTCTATGGGGCTACACCGAATTCCACCTGGGCAGAAGAAGCATTGGATAACATCGGCTTCAAACTATTTTTAACCACCACACTAAACCCCGGACATATTCATGGCTGTAACACTAGCGAAAGCATGATTCTCCCGGTCACCGCTCGTGATGAGGAGTGGCAACCCACCACACAGGAGTCCATGTTCAATTATGTTCGGCTCAGTGACGGGGGCATTGAACGTCATGAAAACACCCGCCCCGAAGTCGTCGTACTTAGCGATCTCGCACAGCAGTTATTAGTAGATAGTCCGATAGATTTCAGCCAATTCAAGCAGCATAAAAATATTCGGGAGACCATCAGCAAGGTAGTGCCCGGCATGGAACAGCTGGCCGATATTGATGTGGAAAAACAGGAGTTTCATATAGGAGGTCGACTAAAAAACACCCCGGAATTTAATATGCCCAGTGGCCGAGCACACTTTAAAGTACGGCCGATTCCTCCCCTACTAAAAAGCCCAGCATACCCCTTCACTCTAATGACTGTGCGCAGCGAAGGGCAATTCAACACAATTATTTATGAGGAAACAGACAGCTACCGTAACACCCAGGAGCGATGGTCAGTATTAATGAACCCTACCACT
This sequence comes from Porticoccus sp., assembly GCA_036961395.1. Classification (GTDB taxonomy): domain Bacteria; phylum Pseudomonadota; class Gammaproteobacteria; order Pseudomonadales; family Porticoccaceae; genus Porticoccus. The sequence continues at coordinate 1,565 of JBALVP010000144.1, read as the reverse complement.
ATCCAGCGCTTGGGCATTCACAACAATGTAGTCAACCTAGTTTCTGCCTATGGTCGAATGGACCATGTTCGAGTTTATCCTTTTGATTTACCTGATAATAATCTTATGGCTTACTTCCCAGAAGCGAATGTACTGATCGGCTGTGAGAGTGATCCCCGCAGCAAAACACCGGCATTTAAATCTGTACCAGTGAATATTGAAACTATTTAGATTTCTTTTAACGCGCTAGCATCGTTATCTATTTTCAGAACACCTTATCTTGAATACTGTTTATATATACAGTATATTTGCAAGAATGAAAGCCACCCTCCTACCACTATCAACCTTTACTCAATCTGTACACCTTCCCCTATTTGGCATGGCTGTCCGTGCCGGATTTCCAAGTCCCGCCGATGATTTTATAGAGACGCCGCTGGATCTTAGAGAACACCTCATCAAACACCCTTCGGCCACATTTTTTGCCCGAGCTGAGGGCGACTCGATGACTGGCTTCGGTATTTTCAATGGCGACCTACTGATTGTGGATCGCGCTTTACAGCCACAGCACGGGGATGTGGTGATCGCCGCTATTGATGGCGAGCTCACCTGTAAGGTACTGGACATGCACGACAAACTACTGCGCTCTGGCAACGTCCGCTACCCACCCATTGAACTGCACGATAATGCTGAATTGTTGATAGAGGGTGTCGTTATCCATTCCGTTCGCCATCACCGATGTTCGCGCTAGTGGACTGCAACAGCTTCTATGCCAGCTGTGAACAAATTTTTCGTCCTGATCTACGCAATAAGCCCGTCATCGTTCTGAGCAACAATGATGGCTGTATCATTGCCCGATCCAAGGAGGCTAAGGCCCTTGGTATTCCCGACCTTCACGCCTACTTCAAAGTGCGCCACCTGATTGAACGTCATCGGGTGGCAGTATTTTCCAGCAACTTCCGTCTCTACGGTGACATCTCCCATCGAGTAATGGATACCCTGCGTCATTTCAGCCCCGATATTGAAATTTACAGCATCGATGAAATGTTCCTTGGGTTGTCCGGTATTAATAAGGAGCTCAATCACTACGGTAAAAAAATGAAGCAGACCCTTTGGCAGCAGATACGGATGCCCGTGAGCGTAGGCATCGCTCCCAGTAAAACCCTATCCAAACTGGCCAACCACGCCGCCAAGGTCATCCCCCGTTGTGAGGGTGTCTGCCTACTCGACAGCCCCCATAAATGGCAATGGCTATTGCGTCGAGTTCCAGTAACAAAAGTATGGGGCATCGGTTCCCGTATTGGACGACGACTAGCGGACATGTCAATTCACACAGCCTGGGACCTAGCCAGTAGCAATCCAAAAACGATTCGCCGGCAGTTTAATCTCTGTGTAGAGCGCACCGTCGAAGAACTCAATGGTAGACCCTGTCTGATGCTGGAAGACATTCCTCCCGATAAAAAACAGATTTACTGCACCCGCTCTTTTGGTGAAAAGCCCACCGAAATCACACCGCTGTTACAAGCAGTGAGCCTATACACCAGTCGAGCCGCTGAGAAGCTGAGAAAACAGCAGCACTTAGCGTTGAC
>JBALVP010000143.1:0-3906 GCA_036961395.1 Porticoccus sp. | reverse complement strand
GCTCTGGGGTTAAACTTTCTTGCGACGCTATACCCTGCGGTGCGTGCAGCTCGAACTCGGCCCGCTGAAGTGTTGCGTTATGAATAGAAAAAGAGAGGCAATGCATACGGTTTAATTTTCCTCTGTAGATTTTTTCTCGCGTGCCTTGTTACGTGCCTCCCAATTTTTGATCACTTTCCAGCGCCATAGGCGGTGGATGACGACATAGCCTATAGCACCACTGACCACACCACAGAATAAGCTGCCTGTTAATAAGGGGAGCCAAATAGTGCTACCTTGGGCAACGGCCCAATCCCAGCTTAGCTCAATACTGATTGGTGTAACGTCCAGATCGAGTAGCCAGATACCAACCCGGTAGCTGAATAAAAATATTGGGGGGAAGGTAAGTGGGTTGCTGACCCAAATCAGAGCAATAGCCACTGGAAGATTTGTTCGGAACAAGAGTGCCAGCATGGCAGCGACAACAGTTTGTCCTGGAAGGGGCAGGAAGGCGCAAAACAGACCGATAAAGAAGGAGGCAGAGATGGAGTGCCTGTTAAGGTGAAACAGGTTTGGATCCCTTATTAAAGGCCCCATCCACCGAATTGCACGGCTTTCAACAATTTTATGGGGGTCAGGTAACCACCGTCGTAGGATCTTCTTTGGCATACTCTTTGGAACAATAGAACTAAGGCGCAATTATGACGAGTTTTATTCAGATACACTACTGCTTAGGTCAATAGAGTGATACGTTGTATCGACGCAATATGATAGTTATCGTCTGACCCGAAGTTATATTTTTGTTGGTATCTAAGAGAGAACGAAGGAATACATGATGGAAACAATAGCCTCCAGCTGGGTGTACACCATTCTCAACTTCTTCGCGGCATTACTTGTTGTCTTGCTTGGGCTAATGATTATTTTGGTGGTCGTTCTCTATATTCTTGACGTGACCCAAACTCGACAGGCTGTTCGTCGAAATTACCCCGTGATAGGTCGTTTCCGCTATATGTTCGAACATATGGGTGAGTTTTTCCGGCAGTATTTTTTTGCTATGGATCGTGAGGAGCTGCCTTTTAATCGCTCGGAACGCTCCTGGGTATACAGAGCAGCCAAAGATATTGATCGCACTCTGGCCTTTGGTTCAACACGCGACTTACGACCTGCAGGCTCCATCTATTTTGTAAATTGTGCCTATCCTACACGGGGTGAAGATGCTGTGGCCCCTAGCCCAATAACTATTGGCCCATATTGCGAACACCCTTATACAACGGTGTCTCTGCTTAATATATCGGGAATGAGTTATGGCGCATTATCGAAGCCTGCTGTTCAAGCACTATCTCGGGGCGCAGCAAAGTCAGGTTGCTGGTTAAATACCGGCGAAGGAGGGCTGTCTCCCTATCATCTTGAGGGAGGGTGCGACATTGTTTTTCAAATTGGCACCGCCAAGTTCGGTGTTTGTGATGGGGAAGGGAGTCTTAGCGAGGAACGTTTGCGCAAGGTCGCCGCACACCCTGAAGTCAAAATGTTTGAAATCAAATTAAGCCAGGGAGCCAAACCTGGTAAGGGCGGGATTTTACCCGGTGCCAAGGTGACAGAAGAAATTGCTACTATCCGTGCCATTGAAGTAGGTGAAGATGCCATAAGCCCTAATCGCCACGCGGAAATTGTGGATGCCGAAAGCCTGTTGAATATGATTGCTAAGGTGCGTGATATTACCGGGAAGCCGGTTGGGTTTAAAAGTGTGATTGGTGACACTGATTGGTTAGAAGATTTGTTTCATTTAGTTCTGGAGCGAGGAATAGAGTCAGCCCCGGACTTTATTACCATAGATGGGGCTGAAGGAGGATCTGGTGCAGCGCCCAAACCATTACTTGATTTTATGGGACTGCCGATTAGTGAGAGCTTACCCGAGGTGGTAGATGTTCTCCGCGGTTATGGATTGCGCGATAGAATAAAAGTGATTGCCTCTGGAAAAATGATCGTTCCTTCCGGCGTGGCTTGGGCACTGTGTGCGGGTGCAGACTTTGTGACCAGTGCTCGTGGGTTTATGTTCTCCTTGGGCTGTATTCAGGCGATGCAGTGCAACAAAAATACTTGTCCTACCGGTGTGACGACACATGACCCGAAGCTGCAGCGTGGCTTGAACCCTGCGTTAAAGTCAGAGCGGGTGGCTAATTATATTTTTAATATGACCTATGATGTTGGGATGATTGCACACTCCTGTGGTGTGTTGGAGCCTCGACAGCTAAAACGAACCCACGCCAGGATTGTGACCACATCCGGACGTTCTAAGACACTGGAGAGTCTGAACCCCTCAGTGGCTAGTGGATCGTTGTGTTCAGCTGAGTGTGAACAATAAGAAACACCGTGTGGGATAGCTATTTTTAGCTAAATATCAATCATGAACTAAACTGTAATGTAACTGGACCTAGCTGTTTCACATTGGGTGAATTCCCCCTTAAAAAAAGGAGCGGGATGGGACGGGCGATTAACAAGACCAGCTTTAGCCAACGTGACTTTGATGCATTTGGTCATAAACTACATCGGTGTTTGAATGCACTTGAGTTACTTCTTGAAAGGCCTGGATTTGGCTGTGGCGAAGCCAGTATCGGTGCTGAATTAGAACTTTATCTCCTAGATCGCCAGGGGCGACCTCTTCCAAAAAATGTAGCTATCCAAAAGCAGTTTGATGATTCTCAGCTGACCCTGGAATTGAATCGCTACAATCTTGAGTACAACCTCAGCCCAGTGAAAGCCACTGGCGTACCTTTTTCCACCCTGGAACAGCAAATGCTTGATGCATTGCTCCAACTTCAGATTTTAACTGAGAAGGAGGGTGGGTCTGTATTGCCCATTGGTATTCTGCCCACCCTGCGCAGAGATGATTTTGGCGAAAGCGCAATGACGGATGAACCTCGATATCATGCGCTTGCTAATGTGCTCCATCAGATGCGTGATCGGTCCTGTGGTATCAATATTGATGGGGCGGATGCCATTCACTTGGTTCAGAGTGATGTGACGATGGAAGGGGCCTGTACCTCTTTTCAGCTTCATTATCGGGTGGAACCGAGTCGTTTCACCTCACTCTGGAACTGTATACAACTGGTCACACCGCTGGTACTTGGTTTGGCTGCCAATTCACCTCTGCTATTAGGACACCGCTTGTGGCATGAAACCCGGGTGCCATTATTCAAGCAATCTATTGATGGTCGAGGTGCAGTAGGTTATGAATGGCGAGATCCTGGAAGAGTCAGTTTCGGTCACGGATGGTTGAGTGATGACCCTATGGCGTTGTTCCGGGAAATGGTGCAGCTATATCGTCCAATGATTCCGCTTCAATCAGATGAAGATCCAGTTAAGGTGGTTGAGCAAGGAGGGATTCCGCGCTTGGAGGAGCTCTGCCTTCACGATGGCACAATCTGGTCGTGGAATAGGCCCATTTATGACCCTGAAGGTGATGCACATCTCAGGATTGAAATGCGTGCCTTACCAGCTGGGCCAACACCCATAGATATGGCCGCAAATTCAGCGCTGTTTATTGGTCTGGCCGAAGGACTGGTTGATCAGGTCGCTCCCTTGCTGTCAGCACTTCCATTTCCCTATGCTGAATACAATTTTTATCGAGCAGCACAGTTTGGTGTAGAGGCAAAAATTTTGTGGCCAAATATCACCCAAAATGGATTGCAGGAAAGGCCATTGGTTGAGGTGGTACATCAACTATTGCCTATAGCCGCTCAGGGATTAGAGAAAATAGGGGTAGATTACCCGGAGTCCCAACGGTTGCTGGCTGTGATCGAAGGTCGATTAAGTAATGGTCGTACTGGTGCAATATGGCAGATGACCGAATACTCTAAATTACTATCTGGTTCGCTTAGCAGGATGGAGGCCTGTCAGCAGCTAATTTATGCTTACGCAGAGCGCTCA